>PBWV01000009.1 GCA_002728255.1 Rhodospirillaceae bacterium
CATCACGCCAAAATTCCTGAGAATACCGGACATTTAAAAACCCTGGGCCGGCGACTTCGATGGACTGGAGTTCTGGTGGCCCAGAAAGACCTGTGGCAAGCAGTTGTGCCACCTCCCGGGGCTTCCGTTTTAGATCTGGAGCCAGCACCAAGGCGGCGTTTGTCGAAACATCACCATGATCCCGATTTCGTGGGGGTTCCACTGAAATATTCGTTAAATCCAACTTATTTGGAATCTCACCATTATCTTGTAAATTATTGATACATTGAGATAAGAGATCTCTAAAATTATTGAAGATATTCACTGGCTTTCCATGGAAACATTAAATAATTTAGCATACTCGTTCATTGCATAGCGGTCAGTCATACCGGCCACATAATCTCCTACTACTTTAGCAGTTTTCGCCGTCTCAGGCCCTTCGGCCGCCTCCCTCCACTCGTACGGCAGACAATCCGGTTCTTCATTAAAAAACTGGAAGAGTCTCGCAACTATCCGGCGCGCTTTGCTTGACATCCTGTTCACCCGAGGATGTCGGTAAACGTTATTAAATAGAAACTTTTTTAAAACGAGATGACTGGCCTGCATACTTTCTGAAAAAGCTACCAAGGGCACGTTCAGATCTCTTACCTCCTGCGCACTCTTCGGCTTTAAGGCATGTGCTCTTTTTTTAGTCTCATTTATCAAATCCGTCACCATGCCGTCGATAACCCGGCGAACGACTTCGTTTGCAGCCCGTCCTGCCTCTATACCAGGATACCTTGCGGTTATTTTCCCTATTATTGGACCAACCAGCGGAATCTCTGATAAATCATTTAGGCGGATTAAGCCGCCTCTTATGGCGTCATCCATATCGTGGTTGTTGTATGCTATATCATCTGCCAAGGATGCCACTTGAGCCTCAGGGCCTGCATAGGTCTTCAATTCAAGATCATAAATTTTGTTAAAGGCCTCAATTTCCCAAAACGGCTCCTCGAGAGGACCGTTGTGCTTAACTATGCCCTCCAGGGTCTCCCAGGATAGATTGAGGCCGTCAAAATCTCCATATCGTGTTTCCAACTTGGTAACTATACGGAGTGTATGAGCATTGTGATCAAAGCCCCCGTACTGGCCCATTGCTCCATTCAGAGCCTCTTCACCGGCGTGCCCAAATGGTGTGTGGCCGAGATCATGAGCCAAACATAGCGCCTCCGCTAAATCCTCGTTTAAACCCAGCTGACGGCTTATAGAGCGAGCAATTTGTGCAACCTCAATGCTATGCGTCAGCCTAGATCTATAATGATCCCCTTCATGATGCACAAAAACCTGTGTTTTATGCTCCAACCGCCGAAACGCAGTGCTGTGAATCACGCGGTCCCGGTCGCGTTGAAAAACTGTCCTGGTTTGACTAGCCTGCTCAGGACGCAGCCTTCCGCGGGAATTTTCTGCCTGAGACCCATATCGGGCCAAATTAGCATCGCTCATATTAACTCAAAATGGTCGAGAATTAGATCACCTTTAATATACTAGGGCAAGGGTTACTGATTGACTTTATCCCTACAATCACTAGATATAGACATGAATGCCAACCTTTTACCATGAGCGTACACAATATGGCCAACGCTAAATCAGTTAATCCTGAAGATTGGGGCCTCTCCCTCACAGACAGTGCAGCGGGGAGGATACTTCACCTAATGGAACGCGAGGAAGGTGCCACAGCCCTCAGACTCTCAGTCTCCGGGGGAGGCTGCTCAGGGTTCCAATATGCCTTTTCGCTAGACAAAGAACAAAAAGCAAGTGACTGCCGAATTGAAAGGAATGGAGCCTCCCTGGTTATAGACCTAATGTCTGTTGCCCTGCTGAAGGATTCGGAAATTGACTGGCACGAGGATATTGCCGGGTCAAATTTTGTGGTTAAAAATCCAAACGCCACTGCTATGTGTGGGTGTGGCACCTCATTCTCTGTTGGTTAGATCTTAACTGATCCAGCAGCGGCTCCTGTTGAGCGCTCAACAGGGCATTTGTTGCGATTATTAGGCACATGAAAACCAATGATCATAGCTACTTGGAACGTTAACTCCATCCGAGCCCGTTTGCCGAGCGTATCAAAATGGCTCTCGAAAAATCAGCCAGACGTTCTACTTTTGCAGGAAATAAAAACAATTTCCGATGGTTTCCCCACATTAGAAATAGAAGATTTAGGCTATAATTGCGCCGTCTCAGGGCAAAAATCCTATAATGGGGTGGCTATATTGTCCAAATACCCATTGGAAGATGTTCGGTCTGGACTGCCTGGCGATGACTCTGATGATCAAGCTCGTTACATTGAAGCCTGGGTAGATGCGGGATCGTTAGGCGTACGGGTTAGCTCCATATATCTACCTAACGGTAACCCTGTCGACTCGCCTAAATTCCCCTACAAGCTATCCTGGATGTCTCGCCTTAAAGACCATGCAATGACCCTCCTTTCTTATGAAGAACCCATCGTTCTAGGTGGGGACTATAACATAATCCCAGCGGACGAAGACGTTTATGACCCCAAAGCCTGGGAGGGCGATGCATTATGCAAGCCCGAATCCCGTGAAAAATTTCGTGAAATAATTTACCTAGGCTACACCGAAGCCTTCAGAGCTCTTAATAGTGATCCAGAAAATTATACATTTTGGGATTACCAGGGTCGCGCTTTTGAGTCAGATCGCGGGCTCCGCATAGATCATTTCTTATTGTCACCACAGGCCACAGATAGACTAAAATCCTGCAAAATCGACCCTACCCCGCGTGGTTGGAAAAAGGCCTCTGACCACACCCCCGTAATTTGCGAGTTGGACTGATCGGCTAGATAAACATATCCGATAAATTATAATCTTTAAGAATTGTTTCCCGACTTTCCTGTGACCAGCGNAATTGATCTTCATGCCCTACTAATGGCTGNTACACATAGGNCGTNTCTNCAGGAAAATGCTGCCTTCGNGCATCTATAGCTAAAGCTATAATTCCAGTTCTTTTGANTATTCTCTCCTCGNCATACAACTCTTCNTTACCATNAAATATATTAGTAGTCTTAACNTTTAANACCCGNGCCCTTGGAAAAAAACCTTCGTTCAATGTGATACGNAGGTCTTTCGANGTATTAGCAAAAGACCCATGTAACATCTGTCGGTTGTTAACTATCACGTCCCCCGCCCCAGATAGAAGAGGAACTGCACCGCTTAAACGCTCCGAGCCACTNTCTGTNACCTGCCTANCTANATCAANTTTNCCCATCTTGTGGCTCCCTGGCAAAACCCAAACCGCATTACCTGCAGTGCTTGGATAAAGCTGCGCCATAAAATTAAAACCATGGGCACCCTGATCCCAATCAGGCGAATCCCAATNAGTAGTGCCGTCTTGATGCCAAGCCACTGACGGACCCAATCCAGGCTCCTTTATAAAGCTAACCTCGTTATAAGGAACAAAATCCGGACCATTAATAGCTGCAGCTATCGATAAAAGTCCGGGGTGCCCATATAGACGCAAACACGAGTCCATAAGTTGCAAATTGCCGTTTAAGTTCTGCAATACCCACTTTGGGGCCTTTCCGGATGCTTCCGGCGTTTCCATCTTTACCGGATGACGTCCTCCATTCTTAGATGTACCTCCCACGGGATCGCTTAGAGGCTTTGCAAAACGATACGACGGTTGCGTGAAACCATTGTTCAGAGTGGAGACCTCTCCATTCTTATCTGCATCAATATCAGATTCAGGCGCCTCGGCTTCCTTCCGAACCCGCTCTATATCCTCCCGTAACTCCTTAAGCTCCCTGTCTAAAATAACTTTTTCAAAGACATAAAAGCCATGTTCCCAATAGGAATCCAGTATATCCCGATGCAAGTTCCCTTCACTGTCAAATCGGATAGGACCCCTATTTCCCAACGAATTAGCCTGCCGAACACCCTTCTTCATATAATCATTCATGACTTCAGCATGCTGGGACGCTGTCACACGCTTCTCAGGATTCTCTATGTTCATAATATCCCCTAATTATCCGCCTCGGAGGAACTCCTTATATTATAATCTGCCAAGATTAATAATGGCAACTCAGGATCCATCCCGCCGCTTAGCTAAAAACGCTGAATATTGTTAGAAGGCATATACAATTAGGCGCCATTAACCACTGAAGCACCAGAGGGAACTAGACTGAGGGATGGCCGTATATTTTGATACGGCAAATCTCTATTATCCGCGGCATTGGGACCTGGAGCTGCTGCCACGATAGTTTCTCCTGCAATGTCATCAAAATCCGCCCGAAAGTGAACCGAGCTCTTCACAACAATGATCTTATGATCGGCCGGTTCAATCCCGAGGTGTCTGCTGATGGACTTATCTGCAAATTGCATCTTTTTTGAAGAAACAAGGATCTCAATGTCACCAATACGAAGGGCGGCCATGAGACCCAATTGCATTTTGGCGCCTCCCCACATAGGCCCGCTACCTGTGAAGTTGCCATCCCCTATAGCTTGGACCAAAAATCTAGCTTCCAACGGAAGTTCACTCTCCCATTGGGATAGCGCTCCTAATTTTAGCTCGACCTCCGCTCCTAAACCTGCTTCATGGGCCATCCGCGCTGCCACCGGATCATATATCAGGCCTATCAATGCGGACTGAGCTTCATTTTTTATTAGAGCCCTCAACATACCAAGAGTATCTGAGTTTCCACCTGCTCCCGGATTATCCTGGGTGTCCGCTATAACTACTGGGCTCGTTTGGCTATTTATTGCGTACCTCACTGCCTCATCGGGCGAAAACACTTTCCCGTTAAAACCGGATTGTAGGCCTTCTATATGGTTCACTAATTCGTGTACAGCGGTCTCTATCTTTGACTCAGATTGCTGCGTGCCGTAGCCTACTACGCAAGGCCCTACCTCATGTATGTCAGCAGGCGGAAAACCAGGCGTGAAGGACAGAGATAATACGTTGGGATTTTGTNNCTCTATATCCTNTAATTTTTGATATATGGATTTACAAGGTNCAACCAATGTACATTGCCACACAAGTGGTATAAGAAAATCAAACTTAAACATGGCTTTCGATGGACGAACCCCCGTTAGCATTTTGTCTAGAATTTTGGCTGCCTTACGGCCTGTCTCGGCCATATCGACATGTGGGTAGGTGCGATACCCTACTAACACATCCGCCGTGGCAAACATTCTTGATGTAATATTAGCGTGTAAATCAAGGCTCACAACTAATGGAATATCCGGACCGATGACAGAACGAACTCTAGCCAGAAGTTCTCCTTCTCCATCCTGTTGGTGATCTGTTACCATAGCTCCATGCAAATCTAAGTACACCGCGTCGAGGGGCATTGAATTTGCTAAGTGATCAAGCATAGCGCTAGTGATGCGCTCATAAGCATCAAAGGTCACAAACGAAGATGGGCTGGCTGAGCACCAAAGCATTGGCATTAACTCATACCCACAAATAGAGCTTTCATTAATAAATCCGGATATACCCAAGTTCATTCCCTCAACCACATCTAATAACGGCTTACCTTCAGTAAGCCCGGGCCAACTATCAGCCTGGATAAAACATTGGTAATTAGCCTTCTCTGGGGCAAAAGTATTGGTTTCATGATGAAACCCACCTATCGCAATTTTCATTCTTCTACCTATACATTAACAAGCTTACAAATAACCATCATCATGACATTCAAGGTGCCGGCCGCAAAAACAATTAATCCCCAATCACCTTTACTAAGGTATCAGCAGGTATGGCGCTCCCCTGGGTCAGGCCATTCATAATCAAAAACCTTTCCAAAGGGTAGTCCGCTATCCTCATTAGTCTCACTAAGTCATCAAGATCGTCTCCCCGAGTTGTTCTAAAAGTTCTTACCCTAAGCGGACGGATTCCACTCGCAGCATCGGCAGCTAATCTCCGAAAACTGAAAGGAATACTTTTCATTACTGCTTTCTCCGAATCCGAAAGACGATCTGGAATTGCTACAACAAAGCGATAAATAAGCCTATTATCGAATTCGATTGCAATCAGCCAAACCCTGGAGCCATCACTAGATCGGGATGACAAGCGCCCCCAGGACGATCTTAATCCTCCTATAGTACCATTTGATACCTCAGATAAAGCCGCACCATCCGCCCACTTATACCTAATGTATTGCTCTAACTTATGACCTTGATTTTGATCAGCATCAAACTGAAACATACCACCATAGCTTGAGCGTCCAATTACCATGTCGCTCTGATTCAATATTATGAAACTTTTAGGAACGTTAAATTGGAAACCCAGAACCGGATGAATAAAAAGTCCATCTTTGTGCATTCCTTGATCAGGGGCATCACCATAAAGCATTCCATCAATTTTTCTTAAGTATAGTTCGCGCGCTACCATGGGTTTGTCCACATGGCGAGTTCCAGCCAGTTGGATTGCTCTTCTTACACGCTCCGGAGTTCTTGGGTGTGAAGCAAAAAAATCTATCCCTTTCTGCTGTGCTACCCCCAAACGCGCGGACTCGAAGGACGAATGAGCACCTAATTTCTCTAAAAACGTTGACATAGCATTGGGATCAAAGCCTGCCCGAGAAAGGTATTTAACACCCAAACTGTCCGCTTCGAACTCATCATCACGGGAATAAGATTGGATTACAGCCAAGGCACCTACTTCACCAATTTGGCTAGCCATCGAACTCCCACTTAAGACGTCTAAAATAATCAGGCCTAACTGGGCAAGACCAGTATTAGTGGCTCGACTAGCGCTATGGCGCGCCGTTACATGCCCAATTTCATGTGCCAGAACGCCAGCTACCTCCGCTTCATTACTAGCTAATGCCAAGAGACCACGAGTTACATAAACATAGCCCCCAGGCAATGCAAATGCATTTACCAGTGGTGTATTAAGAATGGTAAATGTGAAGTCTGCACCCGGCGTCTCGGAAGTTCGAACGAGGAACTGTCCTATCGATTTGATATAAGGCGTGAGCTTTGGATCTTCGTACGCCCCACCAAATGCTTTTAAGATTTTTGGGTGTTCCTGTGCACCAATTCGTTGCTCGTCGGCAGGAGACATAAACAAATCTAGAATACTATTGCCTAGAACAGGATTGCTAATAACTAATAAGCAACAAAAAAGGACATATCGTGGAATCTTGGCCATCACTCTTAACTCACATAAAACCAAACCCATGGACATCTTTCAAATGGCGCTTACACCTTTCTACCCGCCCCTATTAATGGCGCACCAATTGTTTCAGAGAGGCCTGCAAATTACATAGATTGGTTGTGTATTCCGCAAGACGCTCGCGCTGCTCTTCGACAATCTCTTCCGGAGCACGACTTAAAAACTTTTCATTTCCCAATTTCTTTTCGACTTTTTGTTTTTCGGCAACTAATTTAGAAATTTCTCTCTGCAACCGCTCGGTTTCTTTACCTAAGTCAATAACTTCTCCTAGAAACAGGTAAAAGGTGATCTCTCCCATTATAATCTTTACTGAATCCTCAATACCCATTTCCAAACGTTCAATCTTTGAAATTTTGGCCAACCGTTTGATGGGAGCCTCATGACTATCTAGTTGCTCTACTCTGACATCGCTAGCATCGGTATAGTACAAGGAAAGCTCTGATCCAGCAGGGACACGCATTTCTGCCCGAACTGAACGAATCTTTCCAATCAAATCAATCACCCAATCCAGCTCGGCGGCGGCTTCCTCATTGACCTTGAGATTATTGACAGCAGGCCACTTTTGACACATTAATTCGCCACTCTTGCCATCCGTCATTTCCTTAAAAAGGGCCTCCGTGACAAACGGGGCTATTGGATGCAAAAGATGGAGAACTTGACTTAATGCCCAAGCAAATGTTCCTTTTGTCTCCTCTTTCATCACCCCCTCATCACCATATAGGATGGGCTTAGCCAACTCGACATACCAATCACAAAAAGTGCCCCAAGTGAAATGATAAAGTGTGTCGGCTGCCTCATTAAAACGATATGACTCGATAGCCGCCTCTACCGAAGAGGTGCAATCAGCCGCTTTCCCCACAAGCCATCGATTTATAGAACCCCCACATTCACTAGGATCAAAATTTGCATCAAGAAGGCAACCATTCATTTCACCAAAACGGGCTGCATTCCAAAGTTTTGTTATAAAATTCCGATATCCCACCACACGCCGCTCTGCCAACTTAATGTCTCTTCCCTGCGCTGCCATAGCCACTAAGGTAAACCGTAGGGCATCAGTACCATACAGGTCCATCAACTCGACAGGATCAATGATGTTACCCTTGGACTTAGACATTTTTTGCCCTTTTTCGTCCCTTACAAGAGCATGAATGTAGATATCCGAGAATGGAGCTTTCTCCATAAAGTGAAGTCCCATCATCATCATCCGGGCAACCCAGAAAAAAATTATGTCAAACCCTGTTACCAACACATTACCTGGATAGTGTTGGTCTAGAACCAACGAACGATCTGGCCAACCCAAGGTTGAAAATGGCCACAATGCAGATGAAAACCAAGTATCCAAAACATCTTCGTCCTGAGACAACGACACTTGATATCCATAATGCTTTTCAGCGGCGGCGGCGGCCTCTTCCGCAGTCATGGCTACAAAAATTTCGCCGTCGGGACCAAACCATGCCGGTATCCTGTGACCCCACCATAATTGCCGGGAAATACACCATGGTTGAATATTAGTCATCCATTCGAAATACGTATTTTCCCAATTTTTAGGAATGAACCTTACTTGACCAGTTTTAACAACCTCTATGGCAGGCTCAGCAAGTGTCTTTGCATCAACGTACCATTGGTCTGTCATCCAGGGTTCAATGACCGTACCAGAGCGATCACCAAATGGGACAGTATGAATGTGTTCCTCTATGGACTCCATGAGATCCAAGGACCTTAGATCATCAACCACTCGTTCTCGCGCTTCGTGCCTATCCATACCTTTGTATGGGTCTGGCACTAAATTGTTAAGGCAGCCCTTACTATCAAGTATATTAATCGCCTCGAGGTCATGCCGTTTTCCAACCTCAAAGTCGTTGAAGTCATGGGCTGGGGTTATCTTCACTGCTCCAGATCCCTTTTCAGGATCAGAATAATTGTCGCCAATAATGGGAATTCGTCTCCCCACCAAAGGAAGAATTACGTTGCGCCCTATAAGGTTTTTATATCTTGGATCTTCAGGATGCACAGCGACAGCAGTGTCTCCCAACATAGTTTCTGGGCGAGTAGTTGCCACGGTAATCCACTTAGAATTCTCACCTTCAATCGGGTACTTTATGTACCAGAGATGCCCCTTGGTCTCCCTCTGCTCGACCTCTAAGTCCGAAATGGCCGTGACAAGCTGACAATCCCAATTAACCAATCGCTTATCGCGATATATAAGACCGTCCTCATAGAGATTCACAAAAACCTTTCGAACAGCTTCGCTTAACCCCTCATCCAGAGTGAACCGCTCTCGTTCCCAATCGGTGGACGCGCCCAAACGTCTGAGTTGCGTCCCAATAGTGCCGCCAGACGCTTCCTTCCATTTCCAAACTCTCTCCACAAATTTATCTCTCCCAAGCGACCTTCGATCTATGCCCTCCTCCGCTAACTGCCGCTCAACAACCATCTGTGTCGCTATACCCGCATGGTCCATACCGGGTTGCCACAAAACCTTCCTACCCTTCATTCTATAATAGCGAGAAGCAACGTCTTGCAGTGTCATGTTAAGAGCGTGCCCCATATGAAGACTTCCGGTAACATTCGGAGGAGGCATCATAACTGTCCAGGGATCACCAGAAAGATGGGACGAGGAAAAGAGCTTCTTTCCCTCCCAACGGGTCTGCACGTCCTTTTCAACCAACTCTGGGCGGTATGTTTTATCTAACATTTCTCATTTACCACTTTATTCAACCCCCTGGTCGAATAAACCAATCGGATAAAATATGAATGCAAGAAAAGCAACCCACCAGACTGACAGCTGTTCTATCAAAACCTTACCTCATTACTTCATTACTACAGCTACTACTCTAATTCACAAAGTTTTAGCAAGGCGTTCTATCTCATTACGCACTAGCTTCTTAACTAGAGGTTGAAGATTTTCATCCAGCCAGCGATAGGCCATAATCTTAAACAGCAGAGCCAAAATTTCGTCCAGTTTCCCATCACCATTCGAGGTAGATATTCCCATATTAGCCGCCGTGACCTCTACAAAGTGTTTAATGGAGTCCGGCACCAAAGGCTCGGAGGCCACAGCCTTCCCATCCCCATCTGCACTGGTACTATCGGACAGCTCCTCAAGCTCAAGCAGCCCATCATCCGCCATTTCTTGGGTGCTGTTTTCAGTCTCCGACTCCAACTCGTTCACAGCCCTTACCAAATCTTCAGGAAGGTCACGATACTGATCTATCAGTCGGCGCAACTCCTCAACAACCGATTTGTCCGAGCGTGAAACGCCAGTTGGATTCCCGCCGCTATATCCATCTGAGAGGAGTTCTCCGGACCCCTCCAGCATAGTCTTCCGGATTGAGGCAAGAATATCTTTAGTGCTGTCAGCTTTCTTACGATTACTATCTACCATTATTTATTGGCCGCCTTAATCGCGCTCCCTCCAATCTTCAGCCAGATAGTCAAAATCTACATCTACTGTTTTAGAAAACGTTCATAGACCGCAAATTCCTACTTCATCCAGTCCAGGATGCTACTTCCATCAAATACATCTAGAGCATCAAAATCGAGTATAGAACCGCCCGAGCCCTTGCTATCAACTCCATACCACTTATCCCTAACCAAAGAGTAGTGATACTCAGCATCGTAATACTGAACGGGTAAACCCAATGCCCTCGCTGTTAGCCCGCCACTGATAGCCAACAAGTTATACAAAGCAACAGCCTCATCCCTCTTCACCCTAACCAGGTTTACCTTAGCCTCAAACAACTCTTGTTCAGCGTCTAGAACATCAAGAATGGTTCTTGCACCAACTTCAGCCTCTTGATTGACCCCGTCTAACGCTATCTCATTGGCATCAACGGATGTTTCAAAAGACAAGATCCTGGCCCTGGCCGCGACAACTTCCTCCCACGAACGAAAGAGATTTTCACGCACGATACGACGTAGATTATCGACCTCCCTCTTGCGCTGCACAGCAACCATACGCAGCTCCCGTACCTTGGCATACTCTGCACCGGACTGATATAAAGGAATGCGGCCCGTAATACCAATCTGGAAACTGTCTCTTTCATCAGTAAATGAATTGGGATCAATGGCCCTCGCTATACTTGAATCAAGATACACCTCCGGCAGAAGCGTGCCAGCTGCCGAACTAATGTCATATAAAGCCGCCTGTTCTAGGTAAAGGGCAGCTACTAGGGTTGGGTTTTTTACTTGCGCCAATTCTTGACTTGAAGTCGGGTCCAATACCTCGGGCATCTCATCTGCAGGAGGAAAATCAAGCGTCCCTGGAACCTCTCCCACAGCAGCGCTAAAAGCCGATCGTGATATAGCGAGACTTCCCTCGGCTTCTATACGCGATGCGACAGCATCAGCCAACCTAGCTTCAGCCTGAGAAACGTCTGTGCGAGTTAATTCACCAACATCAAACCGGTCACGTGTAGCCTGTAGCTGTCGCCTCAACACCCGTTCATTATTGCGATTCAACTCGGTCACCTGTTGATCACGCACAACATCAAAATAAGCAGCGGCCGTATTAAAAAGTACTTTCTGCTCCACATCTGCCAACCGGGCTCGCGCCGCCAGAACTCGGGCCTCCGCACTCTTAACGTTGTTGTCCGTCCGCCCCCCTTTGTACAAAGGTTGACTTAACTCCAACGACAAGGATTTGCTATTAATTGTGTTTTCGCCTGCCGAGAATGTAAATGCTGTGACAGAATCCGAATACTCACGATTGAAACGCGCCCTCACATTCACCGTAGGTCTCCAGCCAGACAACGCCTGCGGAACCTGCTCATTTGCGGCTCCCAATCCGGCCCGTTCAGCCAACAAGCCCGGGTTAGTATTATACGCTTTAGTCAAAGCTCCCGTGAGGTCGTTTGTTTGGGCAACACCATTTGCTGAGGCCCCCAAAAATAAGACCACCATCCCAAGCGCGACCAATCCCACCATCTTACTCATATAACCGTCCTTTTTCTCAACCCATGCCCTAACTTAAAATGCGAAAACGGAAGTTGCACTAAACCCAGGCAATGAAGGCACAGCGGAATTAAACAGAACACGGCTCCCAAAACTATCCCTAACTCGAGTTATTAGAATAGCTTCGTACAATCCCCTTCCTTTGTTTAGCACAACCGCCATACGCCCACCATTCGCCAATTGTTCAACTATTTTCTGGGGAACCTGAGGCAAGGCCCCCTCCACCAGAATTACGTTGTATGGAGCTTCCTTCTGGAAACCACCGCCAAGAGGACCTTGGACAGCCACAGCATTATCTACCTCTAGTTCCGTTAATAAAGCTGATGCTCTGCCCACGAGTCCAGAATCATCTTCAATCCCAACCACCATGCCACATAATTTTGACAGAATAACAGTCCCATATCCAGTTCCACATCCCACGTCCAATGCCACGTCCTCTGTAGATGGAGACAAACCCTCGACTAACCCAGCAAAAACACGCACACTAATCAAGAAACGTTCTGCTCCTAACTGAATATCCCTATCACTATAAACATAACCCTTCTGATCTCCTTCAACAAAGACCTCCCTAGGCGTATCTGCAAGTGCCCCAATCAAAGCTTTATGCTTTATTTGGTTTGGTAATACCTGCCCGTCAACCATGTTCTGCCGCATCGCTGTAAAATCTGGCATCCGTAAATTCCAGCCTTTTTTCCCAAGGTATTCATTCCGCGACGACACCGCATGCGGAGCACAATCATAGATTAGGGGCTTTGAGCCCCTTATCACAAACTTATACTGATGCTTCGGGCGGTATTCAATGTATTGTAACAGCTTGTTCACAAGTTGATCATAACATTTATGTCGGCACTGCCGCTTGACCCACGCACATGACCAGCCTATATCGTTGCGGAGCCTCCAAATATGCTGAGGTTTTCATGGGCCGCCTGGCAGAGTGGCTATGCAGCGGATTGCAAATCCGTGTACCTCGGTTCGACTCCGGGGGCGGCCTCCACTTTAGCAGTTTTCCTGGATATTTCCGTGATTTAAGATTTTTGATCAGACTAATCTGCTAAAATGAGGGTTGCACCCCTTAAACATTTTTGGGCTTCCAACCATAGACTTTTGCGCATGTTCCCCCCATCAACTCACCCACTTCACTTTTCGTTAATCTATCCGTTTTGCAAAATGGCTTCACAGCCTCCTGATAATTGACTAAAGCAAAAGTCCGTGTCCAATCGCTACCCCATAAGCACCTGTCTATACCCCAGGCATCAAATATCCGAGATAACGGCTCCCATATGTCAGAAAACGGGTACCCTTCGCTGGAGAGCGTGCACACCCCACTCACTTTAATGACAGCATTTGGACAGTTGGCCAGTTCCAGAACTCGGGGCAAGGCCGCCCACTGATCGCCGTGAAACGATCTCTTCATGGGCTATAAAACTCCTAGATGATCAATGATAAAACGGGTCTCTGGGTGCCGATCAATAAGCTCAAAGGCTGCCTCCAGATTGTCCCAGCACAACAAATTAACCGGCAGGTCATTACGACTTGCCGCTCGGCACACCAAATCAAAGTTTGGATTATCACTTCCCATCCACTGCCTTGGCGAAACAGGGGCCCGCGTCATCATGAGCCGAACTCCAACTGCACCAGGGGTTAACTTCCAGGCAGAAATTACCTCACCGACCTGAGGGTCCATCGGGTCCACCGGTTTAACCAATCCAAAACGCTTTGGGTATTTGGCTCTAACCTCGACCGCGTAAGAAGCATCGTAACCATATAATGAAAAGGGAGAAACTAATATGGCACCCTTTATGTCTAGAGAATCCATAGCCTTCACCATCCGGTCCCCTGTTACCTGCTCTGGCCATTCGGGAATGGTATCCCACGGCCGATTTTCTGTGTTTTCCTCATAGGCATGAACTTGAGAGTCTATAATCATCATAACATTATATTTTCTGTGAAAGACGTTACTACATTGAAACCAATTGCACGGATGATCAAATCAGGTTGCGAGCCAGCGGCCAATTACTACATTATCCTCCATTTGTTGACATCATTCATAAACTTTTTTGTTTTTACACCCATACTAATTCAGCTATGGTTCCCCTCTAATCTTTTGTTGGTGTTTTTCGTCTCGCGGTTGCGCCAAACCAGTCGACTATACATTGGGAGAATCGGTTAAAATGGCCGCACAAAAAATTCTTAGAGAAGCGGACTATAATGAAGGGCATCCAGCCAGCCTGGTAATCTCTTCAGAGATTTCTATAAAGGAACCTCTTACTTTCCGGGACCCTGACTATTTTGATCCAACGCCCGTCTTGAACCAACAGGAAATTAAGCATTTCAAGAAAGAAGGGTTCATAGTCAAGAGGCGATTGATCCAAGATGAAGAGACCTTTCGGAAAATAAAGGACCATATTTGGGCCAACGTACCCCGCTCTTTGATGGAACAAAATAATCCCCAAACATGGATAGAACCCCCTGAAGACGCATGGACTGAGTCCGACTCCTTGAAGATCGGACATCTAAAACACCAGAATTGGAAAATTCGTTCAAAGGGACCCGATGGTCTAGGGACCGAGGACTTTCTTGTCAAAGATATAGCAAACTCTCCGAATATGCTAAAAGTAGTTGAAGGCCTCATTGGTTCACCTGTTAAGCCTCCAAGACGCGTGCGGGGGATTTATTGTGTTTTCCCATCCAAACCAGGCTCACAAGACAAATACAATGTCCATGTCGACTATATTCCTTCTCACGTAACGGCCATGGCAATCGCTGATGAAATTAGGCCACGATGTGGTGGTTTTATGCTTTGGCCAGGCTCTCACATAGAACTCCACCGTTACTGGAATACGGCTCATGGGGGTGGGATGGACCCTGATCAATCCCAAGAATTTTTGCGGGCACGCGAAAAAATTATTAGACAAACAACTCCTGTAGAATTTACAGGTTCGGCCGGCGACGTAATTTTCTGGCACCCAAGAGCCCTTCATTCAGCGGGCATCAACCGTTCCGCGGAAAATGGTGAGCCATTAGTACGGGTAATTATTCCCTGCGACTTCCAGCTCGATGGCCTAACCTATGTCGATGATGAAAGGTTCGGTCCAAGCGAAAACTACCAATGGTGGATAGATACCCGCGACTCCATGGAAGATAACCCACCGAGTGCGAATAATTTTTGGAGCGATTGGGCAATTTAATAATGCAGACTAGTACTGTAACTCTAATTTCCAAAATTCCCTAAAAATATTCGCAACCCAAAACGAAGTAAATTTGCGTCTCGCGAGAAAATCAAGCTGCTTGGTCATGTATAAGTGGCGCACCCTTTACACTAATTCTGTACAACAGCCGCCTGTCCGCATTTCCGGTTGCATATTCAATACGTGTAGCAGAGTGCATCGTCGAAAGATTATCCCATATTGCTACATCTCCCACGCGGTATTTGTGGCGGTACACAAATCGCTCACTAATTGCATGCTCCTTTAAGGTTTCCAGTAAGAATCTTCCTTCTTGAGGCTCCAGTCCCTCAATTCCAAAAGAAGACCCGGAAACCCCGTAAAGAGCACGATACCCTGTTACAGGATGTCTTCGGACCAAAGGATGTCGAACCACCGGGAGACTATCCTTTTGTGCCTTCGTTTTAATTGGGTCAGCCGCCTGCTCATCACTCCTGGTTGGACCTGCTCCATACTGATGCAACACCACCATCGTATCGATCGTAGCCTTTGTTTTCTCATCTAGTGCTGCATAAGCTGCAACTTGGTCTGCAAGTTGAGTCTCCCCACCAACCTCTGGAGCTAGAATGCAATACAGCATTGTTGCACTAGCAGGTTCCTCCTCATAAGACTGATCTGTGTGCCACTGAACGGCACCATTTCGCACCGCATCTTCTTTGGCACGTTCCGTCACGTTTCCAACTTCTAATAACTCCGGGAAGCCCTTCATTCTTGCGTGATCCAGTACATGAGGATGAGGGGTTCCCCACTGCCGGCCGAAATTAAGGTATTGTTCTGGTTCCATTTCCTGCCCCCTGATCACCAACAATCGGTGCTCATAAAGAACTGAAGTCAGTTTCTTCATAAGGGTATCAAAATTTTCAAACTTTAAATCAAGACCGAGAACTTCCGCTCCAAAGGAAGCATCTAGCTTTTTTATTTCCATCATAACACCAAACTCCGCCAAGTTCTGATGCTTACAGTAACGGTCCGCTTTCTAGGGCCGACTTCCCTGTCTTAGCGAAAAATAAGTCAAACACACTTTAATCATAGCAGCATTACTCCTAAATATCTTCTCTAGGTCAGAATTTCTCTTAACAGAACCTTTTTATTCAGATGAGGGTCGTGCTACCTTTTTCTGACCATTGATCAAACTCAGATGATTGGATTGCACGCTATGAGCATTAAACGCCGATCTTTCCTAAAAGGTGCCGCCGTCGCAACTGCCGCTGTGGCCTCCAGCTTTCCTGCCCCAGCTATTTCACAGAACAGGAAACGTTGGAAAATGATCACCTGCTGGCCCAAAAATTTCCCCGGACTTGGGACTACAGCGAACGCCATAGGCGAGCAAATAACCAAAATGAGTGAAGGCAGGCTTGAAGTTAAAGTATATGGAGCTGGTGAAATTGTTCCAGCGTTTGAACTGTTTGATGCGGTTAGAGAAGGCATCGCAGAAATGGGCCACGGTTGGGACGGGTATTGGGCAGCCAAGCACCCTGGGGCCCCCTTCTTTGGCGGAGTTCCTAACGGGCTAGCCGGCCACGAGCAAGTAGCCTGGATCCACTGGGGAGGCGGCCAAGAATTGTGGGATGAAATGTGGTCTGATTTTGGTGTGCGGTCTTTTGTATCGGGGGCTAGCCCACCTTCGTATTTCGGTTGGTATAANAAAGAAGTAAACTCGCTCTCNGANCTGAAAGGCATGAAAATACGAATGGCTGGTTTGCCNGGNGAGGTNCTTAATAGAATGGGAGCAACCTCNGTAAATATGCCAGGAGGAGAAATTATGAGCTCANTGCAGTCNGGNGTTGTAGACGCAGTAGAGTGGGGAAACGCCTGGGCTGACCTAGCNTTTGGTTTCTACAAAATTGCNAAGTATTGTTATCTTCCAGGGNTCCACGAACCTGGTCCCAACCAGTCCCTCACAGTCAACAATGATGCTTATGACAGCCTAAGTGATGACCTAAAGGAAATAGTCAAAGTTGCTGCAAATAACGGAACAATGCGGCTGTACTCAGAAAACGTCTACCACAATGCCGATTCCCACCAGACGCTCCTAGAAAAGGGGGTAGAATTTAGGATGTTTCCTGACGACGTTGTTTCTACATTTCTAAGTACCAGCCTCGATGTATTGTATGATACCGCTGCGAAAGACCCTCACGCGATGAAAGTCTACGAAAGCTATATGGATTTTCGAAAGCGGGCTCTTCCAGCCAGTGAAAAAGATATGCTTGCATACTTATCCGCCCGATCCAGGCAAACGTAGCATGCCCGCATCGGTCATCAAAAACTTTCTTTCTGATAATTTTTGTACAAAAGCTGGGGCAGGCACCACTATTTGTGAAAGGCGCAAAAAATGATAATTGAGGCCAACGGGATTTTGATGGGATATGACCTGACTGGAAAGCCAGATGGCCCGGTTATTACCTTGAGCCATAGCTTGGCAACTACCCGGGAAATGTGGTGGCCCCAGTTGGGTGCGCTGGAGGAAAATTACCGAATCTTGCGCTACGACACTCGCGGGCACGGCGAAACAGAAGCGCCTAATGCTCCATATGATCTAACTCTCTTAGCAAACGACGTAGCCGCTCTATTACGAGCACTAGAGATCGAACAAACCCATTTTGTTGGCCTTTCCATGGGCGGAATGATAGGGCAACGGTTTGCAACCTCATACCCCGAACTCGCGGAAAGCGTTACTCTTTGCGCCACCGCGTGCCAAATGCCACCAGAAGTAGGACCAGCCTGGAACGAAAGAATTGAAATAGCCAACACTCAAGGAATGGATGGATTGGTGAACAGCACCGTGGAAAGATGGTTCACAAAAAAATTCCTCGAAAATGACGCAAAAAGCCTCACTCGAGTGCGCGAAATGATCAGACAAACCCCACCGCATGGATTTGCCAATTGTGGCGAAGCAATCAAGGTTTTGGCGCAACTAAACATCTTAAAGGAGATACGCTGCCCGACCCTTTTATTAGTCGGAGAGGATGACCCCAGCACCCCGCCAGCCGCTTCGGAGCTAATCAAGGAAAACGTGACAGGCGCCGAAATGAAAATCATAAAACAAGCCTCACACCTCCTTAACATAGAACAACCAGCCACTTTTAATAAAGAATTGCTAAAGTTTCTAGCTACACATTAAAGAAGGTCACAAAACCTATGGCCATCCACTAGCCACACCGTGCTGTAAGACCACCATCAACAACAAGTTCCGTTCCATTTACATATTTGGCCTCGTCAGAAGCCAGGAAAAGGGATGCGTACGCAACATCCCAAGCATCTCCCATCTTTCCTGTCGGGCACACGGAATCCCTAGAAGCGATCATCCTCTTGGCATCACCGTCGCCATACTGAGATGCTATTCTTTCCGTAACTAAAGGAGTATTCATCAAACCAGGAACGACATTATTGGCCCTTAAACCTTGGTCCGCATATTTTAAGGCAACAGCCCGGGTGAGTTCCATGAGACCTCCCTTTGCCGCACTATAGGAAACCATATCACGTCCAAGATGATACCTCATACCGGAAATGGAGGAGACATTGACTATAGACCCTGTGCCCGAGTTCAACATAACTGGAACCGCATATTTACACGAAAGAAAAGCACTTTTTAGATTGTGCTCTATATTGGCATCCCACACTTCTTCTGGCATCTCGACAACCCCTCCGGGAACCGATCCACCAACGTTGTTTTGAAGTATGTGTATAGCCCCATATTCTTGTGCACAGGCGTCTACCATATGGCTCACCGATTCTGCCTCGGTGGCATCGGCCTCAAATGACACACAAGCACCCCCTTCCTCCTCAATTAGGCGCTTCGTCTCATCGGCAGCAGACTTACGTTTATCCACAGCAAAGACACTAGCACCTTCACGAGCAAATAAGACGGCACATGCCTTACCATTCCCCCAACCAGTCCCTACTGAGCCAGCACCAAGCACCAATGCCACCTTGCCTCGCAGTCTATTCACGTCATAATCTCCTGTGTTAATGCTNGCTCANAACTAAATAGNGATGAAATCNATNGTGGAAAACTTGAACTNTAACATAGNAAGGTTAATAGCCACCACCTACNNGGCNTTATTCATGTTGGCTCTATTATCCTTCTCCCAACCCATCNTNTCTGTTGCCAGGGCAGATTATGACAAGGGCATANCTGCGGCGAAACAAGGNGACTANTCAGCNGCTTTTGAGGAATGGAGTATATCTGCAAAGAATGGCCATCCNAAAGCCCAGTACAATTTAGGGGTCCTCTTCGAAAACGGATTAGGAACCGAGTTAGACCTGCTCCAAGCAGCTAAATGGTACATAGTTGCTGCAGAACGAGACTATGCACCGGCTCAGTACAACTTGGCCGTCCTCTACCATAAAGGCGCCGGGGTACCACATAGCAAAACCTCTGCTATGAAATGGTACAGGAAGGCAGCACTTCAACTCGATGAACTAGCAATGTACGCTATTGGCCAAATGCATATTAACGGAGAGGGAACCCCGCGGAACCTAGTGGAAGGTTACAAGTGGTTCTATCTTTCAGCCAACCTAGGGCAGCCTGACGCTACTGGTGCTTTGGAAGCCATTTCTCCCCTGATGAAAACAACAGAAACTGAAATGGCGACCCGTATGGCGAAGGAATGGTTAGCAATAGTAGGCCAAGGGGCAGATCAATAATTTTTTATTTTCCTCCGTCTCCTAACCTTGTAACACCTGTTCCTAAGTCGACAGACATTTGAGGGGAAAACGTCGTGTCAAGCATTCAAGGGGGTCTCTGCGGGTCAGTCGGCTATCAGATTGACGACGAGGTGGCAATAACAGGCATTTGCCACTGTAAATATTATAAAAAACAAACGAGAACAGCTTGCTCAATAATAATGGGTGTTCCACAAAAGAATTTTCAGAGTACTTTAAGCACAAAACCCACCCAGGTATTTAGAAGCAAAGATGTTAGATATTTATAATATAATTGCGGCAACAATAATATCTTCCAAGTATAGACTTTAATTATTAAGCCACTACCGCTTCATTATTGAAACCTGATATTCAAATCTGGACAGCACACCAAATACCTTACGGCGACTTACACTCGGATACGCCCAAAGTCGAAGGCAATCCTCCGGCCCAATAATCGTTTGCCACTCGTGACCGCCATTTGCACGCTTCTAAATTGTAGGTGACATTTGACACAGGAAGTTCTGCTAAACTTGGTAATTTATGGGCGCCAGAAAACCCCGACTGAACCATCTGAATTCAGCATCAAATGGCGTCCCCTACGGGGCTCGAACCCGTGTTTCCGCCGTGAAAGGGCGGTGTCCTAGACCACTAGACGAAGGGGACCTGAGGTAGGTGTATAAGGAGAGCACTCGCACCCGTCAATTGCGACTTTCCCCAAGCATACAAAAAATTATGTCTGCAAATCGTCGCATAGGGTAAACAGGTCAGGATTTGAGCAATGTATCTCTGGCCTGGTTTATTTTGGTTGCAAGATAAGATGAGCCACCGTGATCCGGGTGATTACTAGCCATGAGGTTCCGATGAGCGCTCCGTATGGCCTCTTCATCCGCACCAAGGGGTAAGCCAAGGATCTCGTAAGCCTCTTCCCGGCTCAAATTACCGGCCTCAGTCTGGCTGTTACTTTCACTAGTCCTCTGCGCCCATTCCTCACCAAACCTGCGCAACATGTAGTTTTCGACAAGTCGCAGAGATGCCTCATCTTCCCTCACCTCGAACAATAATCGCTCAAGCTCTGGAATGCCCAATCCATCTAGTTCTTTTCCTAAAAATTCGCCCTTAATCACCGTCCCATTCAATACCCCAGATACATGATCCAAACGCATTTGGACCCAATCAGATTTAACTGTCGACGTTCCTTCAGAGCCAGTCCTAGTGCCATGGCGGGAATATTTTCTACTTCTGGAAAATGCGCGCCCCATTTGAAAAAGCCGAAACCACAAACCCAATGGAACCAATCTGAAGACCCGCCATCCGATAGCTGCAACAGCCGCGGGAGCCGCCGCGAGCAAGGCCTGCCCTCGAAATATCAAAAACAACGCTAAGCAAGAAGCCGCAATGACCACAAACCAGCGCAAAAACCGTGCCAATTTTGCCGGGTCTACCGTTATAAAGGCCCACCCTAGTACAAACAACATGAGTACCAGAGCGCAGCCAATGCTCAAATAAAGCATTCTAAAATTCCGAAAAATTAATTCCTTTGGTCAAAACGTATCAATCGCTGCCCACTTTGTTTTTGAAAGCGACGCAATTCATCCCTGCCACCAACAGCGAAAATTGCGNCCTCAGACAGTAATCGACGAAGCGTTTCTGGGCTAGAGGAATCAAAGGCGTTAAAGACACCACCAGAAAGCCGAGAAATTTGCTCAAATGCCCGGCGCCCTTCAACATCCGGACCCTCATGGAACGTAAATACTGGAAGACTATTAACTCCCATTTGCCCTGCCAAATCTGCAATCAAGTCTATATTTTCCTCGCACGCATCCCCCACTAAAATAAGTGCATCCACCTTGGGATTTTTATGCTCCTTTAAGGCATGTTGGAGAACTTGGGTGATTTGAGTGCGGCCTCCAACACAATATACCCCTGCCATATCTCTCAATATGTGGGCTGGGTCACTGGAGAATTGGCCTGCAAAAAATTCTTGGAATCCTCTGTAGTANACAAGTTGTACGGACAAACGGCCTATTAAACTGCTTTCNGNGAACATTTGAGCCTGAATATCCATAGCTACATCCCAGGTGGCTTGACGACTAGCAGTAGCGTCCAAAGCAAAGATTAATCGGCCTGATCGACCTGCACTCCTTACGGCAGGNGTACGCTCAACCTTTTCCAAGAAGGCCTCAACCTCTGACATCCTCAGAGAGGAAACCGCAGTGCTTTTGTATTTCTTTTCTGACATTCCCACTATCCATCTACTATCTTCTACTCTTGTGCCCCGTTTTAGAAAGAACCGGTCAGCATCAGAATTAGGTCGAGGCACTACTCTTTGTCCAATTACAGAATACCCACCAAAAGCCGGAACAGCAAACTCACTAGTTCCCAATTTAAGCGTTTATTTTGGACAGAGATGTCCAATAGGCATGTATTTTGTTGAATGATATTGGTTTTCTGGGTAACCGTATCCAATGAAAAATTTTGGATTAAANGATGACCGAATCTGTTGATTGCATAGTTATAGGAGCAGGAGTGGTGGGCCTTGCTGTGGCCCGAAGACTAGCTATGGCTGGCAAAGAAGTTATCGTATTGGAATCTGAGGACACTATTGGAACCCAGACCAGCTCAAGGAATAGCGAAGTCATCCATGCTGGTATTTACTATCCTACAGGAAGCCTAAAAGCTCGAACCTGTGTAGNAGGGAANCATCGCTTATATCGGTATTGCGCCTCGCATGGTGTTCCCCACTCCCAACTCGGAAAATTGATCGTTGCGACAAGTGAACTTCAGATCGAGACCCTCCATCAGTTAAAAACCAAAGCTGCCGCCAATGGAGTGCCTGATCTACTTTTTAAGGACCCGCGGGAAGTTGAAAAAATGGAGCCAGCCATAAATAGCGTGGGGGCCCTTCTTTCTCCTTCAACAGGAATTATAGATAGCCATAGCCTAATGCTAGCCTATCAAGGGGACGCCGAAGATAACGGTGCCATGATTGCGTTCAATAGTTCCGTTACAAAAGGCACGATTCGGGAAAATAATATAGAGCTCACCGTAGGAGAGAGCGACCAAGAATATGCCGTGGCTGCAAACCTAGTTGTAAATGCAGCTGGCCTTGGCGCCCAACGATTAGCTGAATCTATCAAGGGACTAAATCCTAAAACAATTCCAGACCAGTATCTGGCTCGGGGTTGTTACTTCACTATCTCAGGCAAANCTCCATTCCAAAGACTAATTTATCCCGTGCCGGAACCAGGTGGACTAGGGGTCCACGTGACACTGGATATGGGCGGTGGAATCCGGTTTGGACCCGACGTCGAATGGATAGANCGCGTAGACTATGAAATTAAACCCGAACGGGCTAACTCCTTCTACTCCGCCATTCGAAAGTACTATCCTGAGTTGAGAGATGGGACCCTGCAACCTGGGTATGCAGGAGTAAGGCCAAAAATTACAGAGAAAGGCTCAGCTGCTGGAGATTTCCTAATTCAGGGGCCGGAGGAGCATAAAATTAAGGGTTTGGTCAATATGTANGGAATTGAGTCGCCTGGGCTCACCGCGTCACTGGCGCTAGCCGATATTGTCGCCCACAAACTTGGTCTCCCCGAGATAAAAGATGGAACCACTTAGATGGGTGAAACGAAAGAGTAGGCCGCTTAAGGTGGCTCAATAGGCGTCCCTCCCTCACCTTTCCTCGCTCATAGATAACCCATTATCGCCTCTGTCACCAACGAAGTGCTAGCTTGGCCCCCAAGATCCCGGGGCAGCGCTGCCTTCTCCTTCGTCACCCTGCAAATAGCGTCTTTAAGTCTTTTGGCGGCAGCTACTTCTCCCAAATGCTCACACAACATGGCNCCAGACCAAATCGTTGCTATAGGATTGGCTATCTCGGAGCGATCGATGTCAGGGGCTGAACCGTGAACCGGTTCAAACATGGACGGGCTATTATACGTTGGGTCTATATTGCCGCTCGCTGACAAGCCCAGACTTCCTGACAATGCTCCGGCCAGATCTGAGAGAATATCGCCATGAAGATTACTAGCCACAATGACGTCAAATGAACCTGGATCAAGAACCATACGGGCTGCCGCGGCATCTACCAACACCTTATCTGTCTCGACGTTGGAATACTCCTCCGCTAATTCGGAAAAAACCTCGTCCCATAACACCATCCCAAAACGCTGGGCATTAGACTTTGTGATACAGCTTACTTTCTTGTTAGGTTTTTGCGCTGCAATTTCAAAGGCATATCTTTGAATTCTCTCTACACCCTTTCGTGAAAATACCGAAGTATCAATAGCGACTTCCTCACCATGACCTTGATGGGACCTGCCCCCAGCACCAGCATACTCACCCTCAGAGTTCTCCCTAATCACTACCCAATCGAGCTGCTTAGCCAATTCCTGCCTGAGGGGGCTCTCAACTCCTGGAAGCAATACCGCTGGTCGCACATTGGCATATAAATCAAAACCCTGGCATATAGCTATACGCAATCCCCAGAGGGTGACATCATCAGGAATATTAGGGTCTCCAACCGCCCCAAAGTAAATTGCATCAAAGTTTTTCAACTGAGCGAGACCATCGATCGGCATCATCAAGCCAGTCTCTCGATAATAGTTAGAACCCCAAGGGAATTCCTGAAAGGAAAACTCAAACCCCTCCAGAAGGCCGACTTCCCGAATACAAGTCATACCGGCTTTCAGAACTTCTGGCCCGATACCATCTCCCCCAATTGCAGCTACTTTATATTTACGCATAATTCCTCCGCTTGAGCTATTCTGCTAAGGAACATATCATCCTTCCTCCATTTTAAGGAGAAATAAGCCCATGCCGAAAATCGGCATAACACTAGGCGACCCGAGTGGCATAGGACCAGAGATTGTGTGTAAAGCCCTCGCCTCTATGTCGCCCGAAGAACAAAGTAACGTCTTGCTCATAGGGAACCAAGATGTGATTTCACGCGCCAATGTCCTAATCCAAGGTGGGCTCAATTTTTCAAGGGAAGGAATAAAAATAGCTAATGTTAAATCAAAAAAAATATCTTCTATCCAAGATGGTACCATTTCGGTAGGCGGCGGTCATGCAGCTTATAACTACGTGGCACATGCCGTAGATCTTGCCATACGGGGAGATATAGATGCAATCGTTACAGCTCCATTAAACAAGGCGGCATTGCATCTAGCTGGCTACCCCTTTAATGGCCATACCGATTTGCTAAGATTTTTAACTAATTCGCAAACTTCCTTCATGCTCTTTGAGTCGAGCAAGCTAAGGGTCATACTAGCCACGATCCATGTTTCCCTGTCTCAGGCCATCAAAGAATGCCGAACAGAAAATATCCTGCGCACGATCAAGGCTGGATATAAACATCTGTCAAGATTGGGCATCAAAACACCACGAATTGCAGTAGCCGCTCTAAACCCACACGCTGGAGAAGAGGGTCGATTCGGGCGCGAAGAGATAGATGAAATCGCACCGGCTATAGGACAGGCCCAGAAACAAGGGATAGATGCTGATGGCCCCTTCCCTAGTGATTCCGTATTTTACCGAGCATTACGTGGAGAGTTTGACCTTGTAGTAGCCCACTACCATGATCAAGGCCTTATACCCATCAAACTTGCCGATTTTGATAACGCAGTGAATGTTACCTTAGGGTTACCAGTGATCAGAACCTCTGTAGATCATGGAACAGCATTTGATATTGCTTGGAAGGGTATAGCCCGATCCAAAAACATGATTTCTGCGATTGCCCATGCTCGTGATCTAGTATCTCGAAAAAAAAATTGACTTTCCTCTAGCTTATTTGATCGAGAAGACAAAAAGAATGCCGAAACTATTATTGACTGNGCACTATCACTTTATTAGATCCATANTCGACAAAAGGAATACCAGCGATGAANAACATTGACCTTAAGGGTAAACGGGCAATTGTGACAGGAGCNGCGCGCGGCATCGGGTTTGCAATAGCAGAGAGGCTTTTACAATCTGGGGCAACTGTTACTTTATGGGACATAGAATTTCCTAACCTAGAAAAGGCACAGGCGGACCTCAAACCAGCCGGCAATGTGTTCAGTGTTGAGGTCGATATCACACAAGAAAATTCAATCAAACGAGGCGTAGAACTCACATATGAACATATGGGAGATGTCGAAATACTAATAAATAACGCCGGGATAACTGGAGGCAACGCAACAGTTTGGGATATGGGTGTCACTGAGTGGCAAAAGGTTTTGGACATAGACCTAACTGGAGTGTTTCTATGTTGCCGTGCCCTAGCGCCGCGAATGATGAGCAAGGGCTATGGTCGTATTGTCAATATCGCCTCAATAGCAGGCAAAGAAGGAAACCCCAACGCAGCCCATTACAGCGCTGCCAAAGCGGGNGTCATTTCACTGACAAAATCCTTGGGAAAAGAGATGGTGGAAACCGGCGTATTATGTAATTGTGTTACGCCGGCTGTCATTGAAACACCAATGCTAGACCAAATGACCGCCCAACATAAAAACTATATGGTCTCGAAAATACCTCTAAATAGAATGGGAAAACCAGAGGAAGTCGCAGCACTAGTAGCATGGCTAGCCTCAGAGGATTGCTCTTTTTCTACTGGAGCCGTCTTTGACATATCTGGTGGGCGAGCAACATATTAAATATTAATCCNGGCTATTAAACATTCATGNNATGNAGGTTCTANCAGTTTTCTGACCAGATAATTTNGCTTAGCCAGTGGGATCAAAAAAAACAAACNNCGNTAAACACTCCCAATCTGGNCCGCTGCGCCGTGAACTGGTATCACGTATGGTCCTTCTGGTATTATGGCGACCTTCGGATCAGAGCTTCTTATGACACTTCTCTCGATAGCCTTTTCAACGGAATCTATCATGTGTACACCTGTTAAGTTCCTTTGTTCCTCAACCAACCCTGTTGCATAGAGCAAAACCTCCCCATGTCTTGTGGATTTTAGTTGCATCTGGGTCTGCCATTCATCCACTGCAGCATTATTTTTTCTTCTAATTGATGCCAAAAAAGACTCCGCACCACATTCCTTAAGGCTCTTTTGAGAGGCAACAAACTCAGATGAACCCAAACCCTCCGAACACTCAGATGCTACGATTAATGAACCACCTTCTTTTAAAATCTCTAGGGGGCCAACCATGCTCTTTATTGTTTGATAATAAGTCTTATCCAGGGGATAACCAGCAGAGCTAGTGACAATCGTAGAATATTTTTCTGGCAACGTTATTTTGGCAAATTTCTGCATAAAAGAAACTGCCTCCAAATGACTCTCTACTATTTCTCCAGCGTTGACAAAGGACAAGTTTCGATCTTCGTCTATAATCGTATTGATTGCATACGCACCACCAATCATTTCTACTATCTCCAACTGCTCGGCATGCAGTAGGTTTCCCTCGAGCACACAATTGGATGTCTTACTGTGGGACATGAACTTGGAATTATGGAGAGTGGTGATGGTATCAGCATGGGCTATGCCCGGAGCAATCACCTTCCTTCCCCCTGAATACCCGGCCATAAAGTGAGGCTCTACCAAGCCCGTTGCTATACGAAGACTTGCATTAACAAACCTCTTATCAAGCTTAACTTCCGTTCCAGACTTTGTTTTCCCTACATAGGTATGGTCAAGGTCTTTATGGGCAAAATGATTAACTACCTTAACAGTATTTAATACCCACTCGTCTCCTATTACCTCCGCAAGTTCTTCACCTTCGTTTGGGCGGTGTAATCCCGTCGCTACAAGGATAGTTATATCTTTTGCGTCAACACCGACTTCAATAAGGCGCCTAACCAGTACTGGAAGAATAACCCCATTTGGCACAGGCCTAGTTATATCGCAAACCAAAATACATACCTTGGCGTCAGACCCATTTGGTTTGACAAATTGGTCACATCCTACTGGAGTCCTAAGTGCCCGTTCCACAGCTTCTGCTGGGTCGTTATGTATATTCATTTTAGGCTTGCGCACCACAGTCACCTCCCAATCATCAGAGAGATTGATGGGAAGATGCCCTTTACCATAACTTAAGTTAACCCGCATTAAATCTCCCTAGAGAAGCAAACTTCCTGCATGACGTTACCCGTTTTTCCTACCGGGACCTAATCTGTCGCAGCGCCCGCAAAGCAGCGCAGGCAGCACCATAGCCATTATCAATGTTCACCACGGATAGACCTGGAGCGCAATTGGCCAATGCGACAGAGAGTGCCGTATGCCCTTCATTGGCCGCCCCATAGCCGACAGAAGTTGGAACGGCAATTACCATACTCCCAACCAGCCCTCCTACTACTCCAAATAAAGCACCGTCCATCCCTGCAACCACAATAACAACTGGGTAACTCTGCAATTCCTTTTCTTTCTCCAATATCCTCCAAAGACCCGCCACACCAAGATCATCAAATTCCGCAGATCCTTCACCGGCATGACGGAGGGTCCGTGAAGCCTCTCGTGCGACTGCAATATCAGATGTTCCCGCCGTTACTATAGCGACTAACGTATCACTATTTTCTTCCCGCACTGCCCCGAAGAAGCCGGTCTTTGAGACAGAATCATAATTAATAGAGTCCTTAATGGGCTTAGGCATGGAATTCCATTTTGCCACAGAAAGACGAGTCAACAAGCACGACGTATCATTTTCATGGTAATCAGATAAAATTCTCAGAAGATCCTCGGGTGACTTTCCCTCACAAAAAATTGCTTCTTCTAGTCCAATCCTGCTGGATCTATCTAAGTCTGGAGTATAGATATTAGTCATACAACCCTATCCTGAATAAATGCACTACCCTTCCGATAAGAAGCAAACTCTACGGGAAAATTTGAACCTAGTGGGCTGGATATCGTTCTGATATGTTCGCTCAACAAACGCCTTTGGGAGGCATCAAGTAACGATAGACATTCCTCACTTAACTCTACAACGAGGCCCGATTCCCGCACTCGACACCGCACAGTCGAAGCAGACAACTCCGAATTTAAAAATTGCTCGACCTGGTCCACAATTAACAACGTTTCAGCATCTACTGGTATCCCCGTCTCAATGCGACTAGATAGACACGGGGATGCAGGCAACTCAGCAAGATCTTCGTAGCCCAGAAATTTAGCTAAACTTCTCACTGCGTTTTTATTTATTCCCAATTCAACATAAGGGTGCCGTACCTCAAACTCGCTGGCCGCCTTTAGTCCGGGTCGAAAATCTTCCATGTCATCGAGATTAGTTCCCGACAACAATAATTGTTCATCAATCCCTATGCCGGCAATAGTTTCGTACAAATTATGTTTGCAGAAATAACACCGGTTGACCGGGTTCCTAAGATAATCGGCATCCTCAAACTCACCAGCATCAACTACCTCGAATTTCCAATCTTCTTTTTCAGCAATCATTGATAACCTGTTACTAGCCGCCTTTGGCACGGCTGGGGAAACTGCGTGATAGACACTACACTGATCAGAAGACTGCCGATTTAGAGCAATTGCCAGGGTAGTACTATCGACCCCACCACTTACCGATATACCAACATTCCCTGCACTATTTAGCCATTGCCCTAATTCATCAAACAACAGTCGAGTATTTTTTTGGTTCATGCTATTTGCGCGCCTTCTTTTCTGCACTGGTCTTGGCCGCTTTTCTGGCTTCATAACGGCCTTTTACCAACCTAATATCCTCGTGTTCAGCTTTAGTTGATAAGTTTCCATCCGGACGATCAATAATTTTCACCCTAACGTCAGCGCCCCCCTCCTCAACTGTCACCATTCGGCGGCCGAGGACACTCCGCTCTTCTCTCCTCCAGCGCAAACCTATGGTGGATGTCTCAAGTAAACACAGGTTCTGGACATCGTTCAAGCGTTCCGGCAGGCACAAAACCTGTATATGCGCCCCAACCCGGTTCTTTTTTCCAAAACTCGGCCATTGAACCACATCTAAAACAGCAGAATTCCCCCTAAGCAAATCTAGAGAATAAGCTAGATCTTCAGGACTCTGATCATCAACTTCAAATTCCAACACTCCAACCGTATCCGTTTCGCTATCCAGACGTTCCACAGAAAAAACCGACGCACGCAAAATATTGCTCCTACCTTCAAGTTTACTCGTGCCAAACCCTACTCCAATGGACCTAAGTTTCCCGCCCACCTTGCCACCTTGGTCGCTCAAGTGGCGCAGTATAGCGGCTCCTGTCGGTGTAACTCTCTCCCCGTGAAGACCATCGTCAGAAAATTCAAACCCTTTTAATAAGATGGCCGTCGCGGGAGCTGGAATTGGAAGAGATCCATGGGCCGTGTTTATAAATCCGCCACCCAGTGGAACCGGGCCCCACGACCAAGTGCACTCTAACTGTTCAATAAGGAAAGCCGCCCCAACAATATCCAGAACCGAATCCCATGCCCCAACCTCATGAAAGTTAACACTTTCGAGAGGGACCCCGTGCACCTCAGACTCTGCCTCAGCCAATATGGTGAAAATTGCAATGGCTCGAAAGATTACCGAATCAGCAATGTTAGACCCTTGAATACGCTTACATAGTTCAGGGAAGTGGGTATGTTTTCCAGGGGATTTATTCTCATGAGTTAGAAATCCTCTTCCTATAAAAATACCATCGCTCCGCTCTTCAAAGGAATATGAGACCTCACTAGGCAGTTCCAAACCACGGAATGTACTCATCAAACCTTCGACAAGTTCGGGTCGGGCATCCGTAATTGCAGAAAGAAACATATCCCCCGCAATTCCTCCTACCAAATCAAGGTGTATATGAAACGATGCTTTATTCATAGTTTAAGGTGATCACCAACTTACCCGGACATTTGCTCCAAGGCACCATCAATAACTGATACATCCGAACCTGGCATCCGAGTAAAGTCAGATAAATATTTCCGCCAAACCTTACCTCGAGGTTGCCCCCGATAAAGCCCCATCATATGACGAGATAAGGATGAGAGCCGCACCCCCTTATCTAGGCATGCCTCTATGTAAGGCTTATATGCCTCAACAAGGTCTTTCCTTGATGGTACATCAGCAGCCTCACTGAAAAATAGACGATCTACCTCCGACAATAAGTATGGGTCTTGATACGCTGCCCGACCAATCATTACCCCGTCCACAAAGTCAAGATGTCGTTTAGCTGAACAAAGGTCTAAAATTCCGCCATTGATAATAATCTCTAACTCAGGAAAATCACTCTTTAAGCGATACACCCGTCCATATTTTAAAGGAGGAATCTCTCTGTTTTGCTTAGGACTCAAACCGGATAAGAGGGCTTTACGGGCATGAACGAAGAATGTCCTACATCCGGCCTCAGCCACAATCGAAACAAAGCGATACAAATCTTCGTATGAATCCCTTTCATCCACACCGATACGAGTCTTTACGGTAACAGGTACAGACACCATATCCGACATCTTCATAACACACCGCGCTACCACAGCGGGCTCCATCATTAAACGTGCACCGAATTTAGCCTTTTGTACCCGAGAACTTGGGCAACCAACATTCAAATTAATTTCATTGTAACCCTCAGCCTCACCCTTAGACGATGCCTCTGCAAGCTCAACAGGATCACAACCGCCAAATTGAAGCGCTACAGGTTGTTCAAAGTTATCAAAAGCAACAACACGAGCCGGATCACCATGAAGCACCGCTCCCGCTGTAACCATCTCGCTGTACAAAAAGGTGTGTTTAGAAATCAGCCGTAAAAAATAACGTTCATGCCGATCTGTCCGAGCCATCATTGGGGCCACACATACACGATGCTTAGACATATGATCCAACGTTACCTCCCATGGTCACTCTATCTCTCACTAGGTCAACTTTCCTTACTGCGCCTCCCTGAGACCCATAAGGAATAACCACAAACATCTAAGGTATAGCCCTTTTCCCGATTGGATGCTAACCAATGTTATGCTTAACCTCCAAGAATGCTCTTCCCCATCACCCCAAAAATTTAGGGGCGAACGCACCGCGCCCGCCCCTAAATTCCACTTGCTCGTTCCGTGGAACTACATTGCGGTTCGCCTCTGGAACAACCAAAGGATGATGCCAATCGCAATCAAGCCAACGAGACCGCCATCACCCAGCTGTTGGATAATCGCTATCAAATTTCCAACGATGTCTCCTGTGATAAAGCCGACCATTCGACCAAAAAGAATTTGAAGCAGAATTCCAATAGCTACTAGGAGCAACCCTACCTCTATAATCTGGCCAAGCCATTGTTTGACTGTATTTAGCATTTACGTCTTCCTTTCTGCCGGGCAAACAGACCAGGCCGAATTCTACCCCTTCTGTCCTGAACCCCGCTGTACTGTACGTGCTTGCTTGTCTATAGCGTTATAATACCACAATTTGTGGCCTACAAGGCGGCATCCCACAACATATCGGAAACGATGTCAAGGTACGTTTAATCAAGCCAAACTGGGACAACAAGAAATGTCTATATGTCCTTCAGGAAGCCATGCTGCAGAGTTGAAAGTGACGAAACCTAGTATGGCCTATTTTCAAATATATTAAATGCCATTTTTTCCGTGTCTTAGCGTATATTTCTTATACATAATACAAGGATAGATTTAGATTTATTAGCTAATTATAGGTTGGCCATCCTCTGTGTCTGCACTCGCCGGACCTTCCGCCACCCCTTCAAGCTCTCCCATGTCAAAATATAAGCTATTTTGCCGCACCAATATCTTAATATGCCCACCTGTGGCCAAACGGCCAAATAATAACTCCTCCGCCAATGGCTTCTTAATCTGCTCCTGGATAACCCTCGCTAAGGGCCTCGCTCCATAAGATCGATCGTAGCCTGAACGAGCCAACCATTCTCTTGCTTCATCGGTCAGTTCTATCGAGACCGACCTATCAGCCAACTGTATCTCCAATTGAGCGATAAATTTGTCCACCACCTTAGAGACAACTTTGGGAGCAAGACTCTGAAAGCCCACCACCGCATCCAAACGATTCCGAAATTCCGGCGAAAATAGCCGTTTAATTGCTTCATCATCGTCACCGACGCGCTCCTCCCGCCCAAAACCGATAGGTTGCTTCGCCAGTTCAGCTGCTCCCGCATTAGTTGTCATGATCAGTACCACATTCCTAAAATCCACTACCTTTCCATTGTGGTCAGTAAGTTTTCCATGATCCATAACCTGCAAAAGGATATTGAAAAGGTCCGGGTGAGCCTTCTCTATTTCGTCTAAGAGCAAAACCGAATGAGGATTCTGATCGACGGAATCTGTTAGCAAGCCCCCCTGATCAAAACCTACATAGCCCGGGGGCGCTCCTATCAAACGCGACACAGTGTGCCGCTCCATATATTCGGACATATCAAAGCGTGTCAGTTCAATGCCCATAATATTAGCTAGCTGCCTAGCCACCTCTGTCTTACCCACACCAGTCGGACCAGAAAACAAATAACTTCCAATGGGTTTTTCAGCCTCCCTTAGACCTGCCCTTGAAAGCTTTATTGCGCTAGCGAGTGTTTGGATAGCCGACTCTTGTCCAAACACAACTAAACCTAAATCCCGTTCAAGGTTCTGAAGGACTGATTTATCATCTTTTGAAACCCGTTTCGGAGGGATTCGAGCCATACTTGAAACTACGTCCTCGACGTCTCGAGCGCCTACAACCTTCTTTCTTTTACCTGCCGGCCTAACTGCCTGAGCAGCTCCAACCTCATCAATAACGTCGATAGCCTTATCTGGTAATTTCCTATCGCCAATATGACGGACAGATAACTCTACAGCAGCTTTGAGTGCATCCTTGGTATAGCGAAGTTGATGGTAATCCTCGAAATAGCTTTTCAAGCCCTGCAGTATCATTACCGCCTCGGCAACAGTCGGCTCACTAACATCAATTTTTTGGAACCGGCGCGCGAGAGCCCTATCTTTTTCAAAGTATCCGCGATACTCCTTATAGGTAGTTGATCCAATACATCTCAAACCGCCGTTTTGAAGGGCAGGTTTGAGCATATTAGACGCGTCCATAGACCCCCCAGAAGTCGCACCCGCACCAATAATGGTATGAATTTCGTCGATAAACAGGATACCATCGTCATGAGCATCCAGTTCACCGAGAACCGCCTTTAGGCGTTCCTCAAAATCCCCTCGATATCTAGTGCCCGCAAGTAGCGCCCCCATATCCAAAGCAAAAATGATTGCCGTCTCCAGTACTTTAGGAACCTCAGAGTTGACTATCTTACGAGCAAGGCCCTCCGCGATCGCAGTTTTACCAACGCCTGGATCTCCAACATACAGAGGATTGTTTTTGGATCGGCGGCAGAGAATCTGAATAGTCCTGTTAACCTCTACTTCTCTGCCAATTAAAGGATCAATCTTGCCCTGCCTAGCCTTCTCATTAAGATCTACACAGTACGCTTCCAAAGCTGTTTTAGCTTCATTATCCGGCCCAGCCCCGTTTGCCTCTCCTGAGCTTGCGGGACCTTGCCCTTCAGGAGTTTTACTGAGACCATGACTTATAAATCTGACCGCGTCTAGACGCCGAATGCCTTGTTCATGTAGCAAATAAACAGCATGGGAATCGCGCTCAGAAAAAATTGCAACTAAAACGTTTGCTCCGGTCACATCATCACGCCCTGACATTTGGGCATGATGTTGGACGTGAGTTACAGCACGTTGCACAACCCGCTGAAAGGCCACCGTAGCCTGGGCCTCAAAGTCATCAGAATCAACAACCAGCTGATCATGGTGAGATGAGATGAACTGCTCTATGGCAACCTTCAATTTATTGACATCTGCACCGCAAGCTTGCATCAGTTCAACCGCATCCTGGTCTTCCGTTAATGCCATGAGCAGATGTTCTAGAGTAGCAAACTCATGCTTGTACTCCTGAGCTAAAGCTAAGGATCTATGTAAACTTTCCTCCAATGACTTTGCTAACATCGGCCTTCCTCTTGACTTCCTTCGTACTTCACTTAATCCTTTTCCAGAGTGCACTGAAGAGGATGCTCGTTCTTTTTAGCAAAGTTCATGACCTGTGTTACCTTGGTTTCTGCAACCTCGTAAGAATAAATACCACAAATCCCTACACCTTTCTGGTGGACATGTAACATGATTTGCGTTGCCTCATCGCTGCCCTTACCAAAGAATTTCTGAAGCACATAAACAACAAATTCCATGGGGGTGTAATCGTCATTTAGCATTAACACCTTGTACATGGAAGGCTTTTTCGTCTTCACCTTTGTTTCGGTAACCACACCACCTTGAGCGATGTCACTCCGATCGTCATCCCGCCTACTACTCATTCACCAAACGCCACACTCTAGTTTCTACGATGCGCCTATAAACTCAATACCACCAGGATTCTCAGCACTTGCAACCCCAATTCCTCTGGTGGCTCCCTAGATTACGCGAGTGCAAACGCTACCAGCAAGTACTATCTAAATCTTTACACCAGCAACTGCCTTTTCTATAGATAACAAGGCCCCAAAAAACGTTTGACTAATATTCTATGATAGTGACTTTAATTATGAATTCTTGTTTCCCTCCTATTTTCGATGCAAAGATGGGCCATTCGGCCCACTTTTCTGGGCCGAGATCCCGGAAACGCCCCATCCCAATGTTACTGATTTGCCTTATAGCGGGGCTCCTTATAGGAACCCCAAAAACTTCAATAGCTGGCTACTCTGCCCATGTTATAGAAGCTAGTACCGGTTCTATTCTGTATTCATACCGAGCAAAAAAACAAAACTTTCCTGCGTCTTTAGGCAAAGTCATGACGCTTTATTTAGTATTCCGTGGCCTTGATAGGGGTGATTTCACCCTAGAAACTAATATCAAGATATCCCCATATGCCGCGCGCCAACCGCCATCTAAATTAGGAATCCCAGCTGGCGGGACTATCACCATTCGACACGCAATACTAGCTTTAGCAACAAAATCTGCCAATGATATAGCTAGCGCCCTTGCTGAGTTTCTCATGGGAACTGAACGCGAATTCGCAAAAACAATGACCCAACAGGCAAAACTTCTAGGCATGGCCAACACCACGTTTCGCAATGCGTCTGGACTTCCCCATAGCCAACAGAAAACAACGGCCCTAGACATGACCATACTAGGCCGGGCACTCTATGAGGATTTCCCACATTATTCTTACTTCTTTGCGCAAAGAAAATTTACGTTCAATGGTAACACATACCGCAACCACAACAGCCTTTTAGGAGTATATAAAGGGGTAAATGGCATTAAGACTGGATATATTAGAGCATCGGGGTACCACTTGATGATCTCCAGCATCCATAATCAGCACCACTTAATAGCCGTCGTGCTCGGGGGCAAAACCTCTCGCAGTAGAGACAACCAAATGAAACGCCTCTTGGATCGTGCCTACCACTCGCTAGACCTAAAGGACAAACTCTTAGACAGCATCATTCTACCTCCGGCAAAACCGAAAAAGGCCTATACCGCGGCTAATTCCAACCAAAATATTCATAGGGAAGATCCCACATTACGGGAGACTGCAGCGGTTACTGCAGTGGCAAGCCCGGAAAAACTTCCAGGTGCAGTGGAGCCGAACCCGGGCAGGTGGGCTGTGCAATTAGGCGCATTTTCTTTGGCGCACTCAGCTAAACTGCTTTTGGAAAAAACAATTGCATAATTCCCAAATGAATTAACAAACTCTGCTCCCGAAGTTTCTCCAATAACAACAGAATTGGGTGTCCTGTTTCGGGCTCAACACACCGGACTATCAGAAGAAGCTGCCAAAAACCTATGCTCCAAACTTAATGCAAAAGCCCAACCCTGTATAGTCGTGGACCCATAATGCTTCTTTAATTAGACCTATCGTAGTAAAGAATGCCCAAATACTTTCCAACGTTGCAATTCAAATAAAAAACCGAATCTAATCAACAACTGGACCTAAGAAATGTCCTAGGTGAGCGCTAGCGCACCAGAGAATCATCTAACCCCATCTTTGCAATTAAGTTACCAAGAGTATCTTTTAAGCGAATCATTCCATCATCGCTCCATGCCTCAAATCGGGCCACTAGTACAGGCTGAGTGTTAGACGCCCGCAACAGCCACCATCCATCCGTTGTAGTTACCCTGACGCCGTCTAGCTCATTAACATCTGCGTCTCGAATGTCATGGGCACGATTTCGTACTTCGTTCACAACTCTAAACTTTTGAGATTCAGCGCAGGGGAAACGGATCTCGGGGGTGGAAACAGTTTTTGGCAAGGTCTCACGTAAATTAAACAAGGACTTGCCAGATTTTGCCAGTATACCCAAGAGCCGAACCGCTGCATATACGGCATCATCATACCCGTAATAGCGATCTGCAAAAAATATATGCCCACTCATCTCGCCAGCAAGTGGAGCTGACAACTCAGCCATCTTCTTTTTTATGGGGGAGTGCCCTGTTCTCCACATGATGGGTTCACCACCACATCTTTTTACTTCATCAAAAAACACATTGCTGGACTTAACATCAGCTATAATTGATTCCCCAGGTGAAGCCTGCAAAAGATCCCGCGCATACAGGGTTAATAGCTGGTCACCCCAAAGAATCGTGCCTTGATGATCCACAACCCCAATGCGATCACCATCTCCATCAAAAGCCACCCCTAGATCTGCACCACTAGATTTAACTTCCCCTATTAATTGTTCCAAATTCTCCGGCACCGTGGGGTCAGGATGATGAGATGGAAATGTGCCGTTAATGCTTTCGTTCAATACCACGTGCCGACCCGGGAGCCGGTCTGTCAATAATCGAACAATCCTTCCGGTCGCTCCATTTCCGCTATCCCATACTACCGAGTACGGGACATCGGACTTGTATTCTAGACACAATCTATCCACATATTCACTCTCTATAGAAACCTCCCGCCACGCACCTTGGGCCGAGGAAAAAGAGCCCAATTGCGCCAATTTTCCAAGCTTCTGAATATCATCATCCCAGAATGGGAGTTGCCCAAACACTAACTTAAAGCCATTATATTCGGGAGGATTGTGTGAGCCTGTTACCATGACTCCCCCATCCCTTTCTTGGACATTTACCCCGAAATAAAGCATCGGGGTTGGACCTAGGCCCAAACGCAGAACGTCTGCGCCCGACGCAACCATCCCGTCCACCAACGCCTGCTCTAGCTGAGGCGAAGAAACCCGCCCATCATACGCTGTACAAAACTTAGGCTGGGCGCCCAGGTGCTCCCCTGCAATAGTCGTGAATGCACGACCCACAGCAAATGCAACATCGACACTCAAACTTTTGCCAACTACGCCTCGGATATCGTAGGCACGTAGTATTTCTGAATCTAACTTCAACAAATGAACAACCGCTTCTAGTTATCAGGTCGGCCAACACTGACATACTTTATACCGGCGTCTTCCATTTCAACAGGCCTATAAATATTTCTTAAATCTACAATTATGGGATCTTTCATAAGGCATTTGAGCCGCTCTAAATCTAAGGCCCTGAACTCATTCCATTCTGTAGCAATGACTAGAGCAGATGCACCCTTTATCACAGAGTAAGCAGAGTCTCCCCAACTAATGTTTTGTAGAATCTTTTTTGCTCCAGCCATCCCTGCGGGATCATAAGCGTAAATTTGGGCGCCAGCATTCTGCAAGAAAGAAATAATACCGATACTTGGAGCATCTCTCATATCATCCGTGTTAGGCTTAAAAGTCAACCCCAATACTGCTATCTTACGCCCCGATACGTTACCTTCACAGGCTTCAATTACTTTTTTAGCCATTTGCTCTGGCCGTTCGCTATTGACCAAAGCAACAGTATCAACAATCTTTGGCATAGCATTAAAATCGCGCCCCATTTGCACCAGGGCCTCGGTGTCCTTTGGAAAGCAACTACCCCCATACCCCGGACCCGCATGTAAAAATTTGGACCCTATTCTGCCATCCAACCCCATACCTTTTGCAACATCTTGGACATTTGCTCCTGTAGCCTCACATAAGTTAGCCATCTCGTTTATGAATGTTATTTTAGTCGCTAGGAATGCATTCGCAGCATACTTGGTAAGTTCGGCCGTCCTCCGATCAGTAAACAAAAAGGGCGTATCACGCAAAAATAGGGGCCTATAGAGCTGCCGCAATACGGAGCGCGCCCTTTCCGACGCTGCGCCTACAACAATTCTATCAGGTCGCATAAAATCCTCTATTGCCGAACCCTCTCTCAGAAACTCCGGATTTGATACGACGTCAAATCCAATTCCAGGTTTTAGATCGGGTCGAGCCGTAGCAATTGTCTCCTCTATTTGGTCTCCCGTGCCGACCGGGACAGTTGATTTTGTAACCACGACTACGCCGTTCGGCAAATAAGGTGCCATCTCTTTGGCCGCTGTATATACGTAGGATAGATCTGCATGTCCGTCACCCCTTCGGCTTGGAGTACCAACCGCTATAAAAGTAGCAACTGAATTGGCAAAGGCCATCTCGAGATCTTGGGTGAACTTAAGGCGGCCCGACCCTATATTAGAACGCACAAGATCATCCAACCCCGGTTCATAAATAGGCACCTGTCCCTGTTTTAACTGTTCTACTCGACTGTGATTTTTATCTACGCATATCACTTCAAGCCCGAACTCCGAGAAACAAACTCCTGACACTAAGCCAACATAACCAGTTCCAACCATTGTGATTTGCATTTATTTATCTTCCCCACTCTCCACGCTGCCCAATACAAATCGCTCCAGGGCTTTTTGAGTTCGTATGCTTAGATCTGGGCGAGCCAAAAAACAGGCAATATTGGCCTCCAACAAACCTACCTTTTCGCCACAATCATGTCGGACTCCGGAAAACCTCAATCCGTAAAAATCTTGCTGCAAAAGCATTTTGTCCATGGCTTCAGTGAGCTGAATTTCTCCGCCACGCCCGGGCCGTTGCCGTCCCAGCGTCTCGAAAATCTCAGCATCAAGTATATACCGACCCACGATGGCAAAATTAGAAGGCGCCTTTTCAATTGGAGGCTTTTCCACCATAGCGGTTACCTTTAATAAATCATTTCTACATTTAACAACCCTCAGTATCCCATACATATGGGTCTGGTGGGGTTCCACCTCGACAACCGCAATAAAGTTTCCGCCAACCTCCCGATATTTATCCACCATTTGGGTCAGGCAAGGCACCTTAGATAATATCAAATCATCTGGCAGCAAAACCGCAAATGGATCCGCTCCCACAGCTTTCTGCGCACATAGGATTGCATGACCCAAACCAAGAGGTTCATCTTGGAAAACAAATTCAATATTTAACCAAGATGGCCTATTCCTTTTTGTTTTTCCAGGACCTCCAGAACGAGCCATTCCTTCGAAGATAGAATCAATATTATCTTGCTCCGACAAATACTTCACGATGATATCTTTGTTTCCGGAAACTACAAAGATTAAATCTGTAATTCCTGCATCAATTGCCTCTTCTATAGCATAATCAATCAGCGGCTTATCCACTACAGGGAGCATCTCTTTTGGAATAGCCGATGTCACTGGGCGAAATCTAGTCCCAAGACCCGCTACTGGAAAAACTGCCTTTCTCACTGGCATCATATACTCTGCTCTGCTCTACTCTACTCTATGTTTATCCGTTGCTCACGTTGAACCAAGTCTAGGTCAGAAGCAACCATCTCCCTAACCATATCGGCAAATGATGTTTTATGCTCCCACCCCAGGCACCTTTTAGCCTTACTAGGATCCCCCAATAAATACTCAACCTCTGTTGGCCGAAAGTACTTCGTATCCACCCTCACTAAAACCTCTCCTGAATCTCTATCGACACCTATCTCATCAGTTCCAGAACCCTTCCATTCGAGTTCCCGCCCTACCTCCTTGAAGGAAAACTCAACAAAATCACGAACACTGTGTTCTATTCCCGTAGCTAACACGTAATCACCTGCTGTTTCTTGCTGTAACATTAACCACATACCTTGAACATAATCTCTTGCGTGTCCCCAATCCCTAACGGCATCTAAATTGCCGAGGAAAACACAATTTTGTAAGCCCAATTGGATGGCGGCTACGGCCCTTGTTATTTTGCGACTAACGAAAGTTTCGCCACGCACTGGACTTTCATGATTAAACAAAATTCCATTGGATGCATGTATCCCATAGGCTGTTCGGTAGTTCGCACATATCCAGTAAGCGTATAGTTTTGCCGCAGCATATGGACTCTGAGGAGCAAAACGAGTGTTCTCTGTTTGCGGCGTCTCCGACACCGCGCCGTATAATTCTGACGTCGAGGCCTGATAAAAACGACATCTTTTTTCTAGATTGAGCAATCGAATTGCCTCCAGAAGCCTCAACGTACCTAAAGCATCCGCATTTGCTGTATATTCCGGCGTATCAAAACTTACCTTCACATGGCTTTGAGCTCCAAGATTATAAATCTCAGTGGGATTAATTTCCTGAATTAACCGAATTAGGTTTGTCGCATCCGTCAAATCCCCATAATGGAGATGAAATCTTGACTCGTTCTCATGAGGATCCTTATACAAATGGTCTATGCGACCTGTATTAAATGACGAAGATCGGCGCTTCACGCCGTGAACCTCATAACCTTTAGATAAAAGTAATTCTGCAAGATAGGAGCCATCCTGTCCTGTAATGCCTGTAATTAAAGCGACATTGTCCATATTTTTATTCCCTCAATAAACGTGGCCCAGACTGTCGTGTATTAAGTGCAGAAAGATGAAGACCTTAACAAGATTTTGTTAAGATATTAAGCGTTTGCAGGATAGGCAACGTCTTCGACAAACAGCTGAGCTTCCTGCTTCCCCCTCCACGTATTGACGCGAAGCGAACCGGCTACGTGAAGAAATTTAGCGTTCAGCAATGCCTGACCGATTGGACGATCTGATGCCCTAAAAGCGATGCCTTGAAGTCTACCTCCAATCCCAGACCCAAAGATACACCTAACATGACTACCGTCCCCAACTTTATCAGCCCGCAACACTCGTAGGTTTTCAAAAGCGACCCTTGGTCGAGGATTCCCCGCCCCAAATGGGCCGACCTTATCAAAACTTTCTATCAAGTCAGCACTTACAGCTGAAAGCCCCAAAACAGCATCCAACTCCAAAAATATGGGCTCTGAGCCGGTATTTGCCGAGACCCGGTGTTCTATGAAATTCCTCAATTCAAGCAACTTATCTGCTCTCAAAGTGAATCCGGCTGCCATTGGATGGCCACCACCACTTTCCAGAATACCTGCCTGACAAGCGCCTGTAATCAAATTACCTATATCAACACCCCGCACTGATCTTGCAGAACCCTTCCCCAGGCCCTGGTGTATGGAAATTGCCAAACTCGGCCGCCTGAATTGCTCTGCTAGGCGGCTTGCAACTAAACCTATTACGCCTGGATGCCAATTGGCGCCTTCCACTAAAATCACTCCCGTGGTACCCAACCGGCCCTCGACCTGAGCAAATGCTTCTTCCAAATGGAGAGCCTCAATAGTCCTTCTCTCCTTATTAAGTGCATCTAACCGAGTGGCAAGGTCACAGGCGACATCCGAATTCTCCGTGGTAAGCAACTGATGCCCAAGGTCTGGATCGCCAACCCGTCCACCCGCATTTATTCTTGGGCCCAATACAAATCCCAGATGGTAACTATCGGGGTAGCCTTCTAGTCCCCCTATATCGCTAAGTACGGCTAAACCCAGATTACTTCTTTTTGCCAGCACCCGAATACCCTGGCTGACTAAAGCCCTATTGAGGCCTCGCAGCGGCACCACATCACATACGGTACCCAAAGCCACCAAGTCCAACCAAGCAAGCAGATTTGGCTCATCAATGTCTCCAAAAAATCCGTGGAGACGAAGAGAACGATTAAGAGCTACCAGAAACAAAAAAACCACCCCGACAGCAGCCAAGACACCCTGCCCACTTCGATCACCCATACGGTTGGGGTTTACTAGGGCTGCACATTTTGGGACTGAAGGCCCACTAGAATGGTGATCCAGAACTATAACGTCCAGCCCCTCGGTTTCAGCGAACGCCAACGCATCGTATGCAGTAGTGCCGCAATCAACGGTTAGGACCAACTCTGCTTTCCTTTTGAGCAGAGTTTGGAACGCTCCTTTGGTTGGCCCATACCCTTCTTTCACACGATCCGGAATGTAGACATCTAAATCTACCTCCAGTGCCGCAAAGTATTTCTTGAGCAGAGCCGAGGATGTTGCTCCGTCCACATCATAATCCCCAAACACAGCAATCCGCTGGCTCCGAACTAAGGCTTCGACCACACGATCCACCGCCTTATCCATATCCAACACGATCGAAGGATCAGGCAATTCATCTCTAAGTTTAGGGCTCAAAAAATTTTCAGCACTCTGCAAATCAACAGATCGAGCGGCCAATACCTGACCCACTATGCTCGACACATTCAGTCTCTGCGAAAGAGCTAGGCCCTTTCTATAATCACCGCTTCGTGTCTTCCAAAGTAATCCACTGACAGATTCCAGAACCCCAAAAACCGGTTCATCCGGAGCCTCAGCCATTTCACTCCTGACTGACACTAAATAGCGTTTTCTTGGTTAAATCATGTTGCCCACTGATTACACGAACAGTCCCTGTTTTCGAACGCATCACCAGAGATTCTGTGCTAGCCGATGTTGAACTGCGCCGTACACCCCGCAACATAGAACCATCCGTGACACCCGTCGCAGCAAACATTACTTGACCATGGGCCAACTCACTAAGCTCATACTTCTTAGAAAAATCGTGAATACCCAGCTTTGCAGCACGACCGCGTTCTTCATCATTGCGAAATACAAGCCGACCCTGCATTTGTCCCCCTATACACTGCAAAGCTGCCGCAGCCAAAACCCCCTCAGGGGCCCCACCAATACCCATGTATATATCAATTCCTGTGTCATCCCTAGCTGTCGCAATTACCCCAGCCACATCCCCATCTTGGATTAATTGGATGCGAGCTCCAGCCTGTCGGGTATCCGAAATCATCTCTTCGTGACGAGGGCGATTAAGAATACATGCAACAAGATCCGATACATCCTTCCCTTTGGCCCGTGCCAAGTTTTGAAGGTTTTTTGATGTTCCCTCGTCCAAATCAACAATATTAGGCGGACTACCCGGACCAACAGCTATTTTCTCCATATACACATCTGGCGCCTGCAATAAACCGCCCTCCTCAGCCATCGCTATCACTGCTAGGGCATTTGCCCCCCCGGTTGCACATATGGTTGTGCCTTCTAAGGGATCTAAGGCAATATCAACCTTTGGTCCCCCAGCACCAACTTTCTCACCAATAAAAAGCATTGGTGCCTCATCCCTTTCTCCTTCCCCTATAACGACCGTTCCATCAATGTCTAGACTATTAAGGGCTTGCCGCATCGCATCAACTGCAGCCTGGTCCGCCGCTTTTTCATCCCCCCGTCCCATTAGACGGGAACATGCCAGGGCTGCTGCTTCAGTAACCCTTACTACCTCAAGAGCTAAATTTCTGTCTAAAGTCTTGTCCATCGTATTTTAACCATTCCCCGTTCTTGGTTGCATTAGGCCATCATAGACCACGGCTATACAAAGTGTACAATGACGTATCGAATAACGAAGATCAAAAGCGGCCTGTATATGTCCAACTCATCACACTGATTAGAAGCCCCCATAACATTCTGGATCACCTGATTCGTTTACTAAGCGCCTCACATATACCTTCTAGCCTCCTATCATCTCCTTAGTATCTTGATAAAAACTGTTTTATATTTCTTGCAGCCTGTCTAATTCTCTGTCCATTCTCAACTAAAGCAATCCTTACGTAGCCCTCTCCATATTTTCCAAAACCTACTCCAGGAGAAACAGCAACCTGTGCTTCCTCCAGCAAAATTTTTGAAAATTCTAGAGATCCAATATCAGAAAATAACTTGGGTACTGGCGCCCAAACGAACATTGTTGCCCTGGGTGCAGGCATCTCCCATCCAGAGGCCGCAAAACTCTCTATGAGAGTATCGCGCCGCTCCCTATATGTCTGTCTAATGGTCGCAATGCACTCTTGTGGACCATTCAGAGCTGTCGAAGCTGCGACCTGCACGGGTGTGAATGCACCATAATCAAGATAGGACTTTATGCGGGCCAAAGCGCCCACAAGTTGTCGATTACCTGCAGCAAATCCGACCCGCCAACCCGGCATCGAATAAGTTTTACTTACAGAGCTAAATTCCACCGCAATATCCATCGCACCAGGCACCTGAAGAATGGAAGGAGGGGGAGATTCCCCAAAATAAATCTCTGCGTAGGCTATATCCGATAAAATATACATCCCTATGGATTTCGCAAAATCTACAACTTCCGAGTAAAAATCTAGGTCAACCACGGCACCAGTTGGATTATTGGGAAAATTTAAGACCAAAGCCCGTGGAGACGGTAAGACACTTAACGCAGCACGTTTAATCTCACCAATTAAATCTATTTCATCTCCCATAGGAACGGGGCAAACCTTTGCTCCGGCTATTATAAAGCCGTATGGATGGATAGGATAACTTGGGTTAGGCACCAAAATCACATCCCCGGGAGCAGAGATGGCCGAGGCTAAGTTTGCCAGCCCCTCTTTTGAACCCAGTGTGACAATAACCTCCCTATCCACGTCCAAATTTACCCCGAACCGCCGCCCATAGTAATTGGCCACCGCTTTTCTCAAACCTTTTATTCCCCGGGAGGTAGAATAGCGATGAGTGCGGGGATCTGAAACAGTTTCTATTAGTTTCTGGACCACATGTTTGGGGCTAGGGGTATCAGGATTACCCATTCCAAAGTCAATCACATCAATTTCAGCGGCTCTAGCGCTCGCCTTCATTTCGTTAACTTCCGAAAAAACGTACGGAGGCAGACGATCTATCCTGTCGAATCTGTGCTGCATACCACTACCATTGATGCGTGGGTGTAAGCGGGAGGATAGGAAAAAGCTACACTATGAACTATAGTAGCACCCCGCCTTAATTAGTATTCTATATATATATTGGCCCGCCTATTACCGGCCTCCCCAAGCCTTGTCGCTTCTGAATAATCAGGTTGGCCATCAGCCATTGCATGAACAGACACTTTATTCCTAGGAACTCCTTGAAGGATCAACTCAGCAGCAACAGACTCTGCTCTCGCTAAAGAAGTCTCATAATTGGCGACATTATGCTTAAGAACATCATTAGTTTTAGTCCTACTACTGGCGTGGCCCACGACATACACATGGGCCCTGCTCAGGGCAACTGCTCGTGCTACCTCCATGAGCACATTTTTGTCCTCACTAGACAGGTTGGAGGATCCGTGTCCAAAGTAAATTACAGCGGCATGCCTCCTTGTCAAAGCAACTTCAGCAAAGTTTTCTCCAGCATTTCCTCCTGACACTACGGTAGACGAATAAGAACTAAAATGACTGCCCGAGCCACCCGATGACTTAAACAGTTGATCGAAATATTCTTCAACCGAACTCCACTCGGGAAACTCCGGCACCGCAGGAGGAAGGATGGCAAATTCATGGTGAGTCTGGTTTTTTGAATCTCTTGTTACGACTTCTGTCGACGTTCTCTTTAAGGGTTGAACACTCACCCCAACATTTGGGAGGGCCAGTTCACTTTTCACGGAATTCGAATTATCAATATTGGGAAGACTCGATTCCGTCGGGCTGCCAACACTACCCCCATCAGTCTCACCTCCAACAGGCCGCGTGTCTCTAACCCGAGGTTCGTCCGCAGATTTAATAGAAGCCTCATCCTCATATCGGGCGGCAACTCTATCTGCCAAAAGTTCATTAGCTAAATTTTCGCGTTGCCGGAGCGTACGGACTGACGGGCGTTGATCTGGAACACTTTCCAGATCCGGGAATGGGTCTTCTTCACCTGGGGCGCCGGAGATATCTATAGAATCACCATCATTCCCAGATTCGTCCCCCAATATGCTACCTGTTACCCATTCATTAGCTGAGTCAGCCCACTCAATCGGATCAACATATTCGGGCAAATACGTACAACCACCTAACAAAGCAACCAAGGATATAGCTACGACAATCCTGCACCTGGCTATAGGGCCCATTTCCGCTACTCCATATTTCCAACGATTACGATATCCACTAAGTTCATCCCAAGTGGTTCCCTGCTATTTACCCACACAGCTTTCTATTAACACGAATATAACATTAAAATAGGATAAATCTTGCTAGATTATCAATAAGCGTAAGTTTGTTCTTGTGTTAGACTCAAATCTCACACACTACCTTATGGCCTGGAGCTTGTTACTTATTGTACTCTGTCCGACGCGAAATAGAAGGTAAAGTAAGGACCACCACATGGAAACGAAAGATCAAAAAACCCTTATACTCACCGGGGCCAGCAGGGGAATCGGTCACGCCACTGTAAAACGATTTTCCAGCGCTGGATGGAGGGTGATCACCTGTTCCCGGCACGCTTTCCCAGAAGACTGCCCCTGGGAAGCTGGGCCTGAAGACCATATGCAAATTGACCTCTCTGACTTCCAAGCATTGCCAGATAGTATTAGTGTTTTGAGGGGCAAACTAGCACAGGGCGGCTTAAATGCCCTTGTCAACAACGCGGCTATCTCACCTAAGGAGCCCTCCGGAAATCGGCTTGATTCTATCTCTACAGAAATGGACGATTGGAGACATGTGTTCAGAGTTAATTTTTTTGCTCCGATAATGTTAGCAAGGGGTCTTTTCAAAGAATTAAAACGTTCCAATGGGGCCGTAGTCAACGTGACTTCAATAGCAGGAGTTCGCGTCCACCCCTTTGCGGGCACTGCCTACGCGACATCAAAAGCGGCTCTGGCAAGTTTAACTCGTGAAATGGCAACTGATTTCGGTCCACATGGTATTCGTGTCAATGCAATAGCTCCAGGTGAAATAAAAACGTCCATCCTTTCCCCCAGCACCGAGGAACAACTGGTACCAGAAATCCCAATGCGCCGACTAGGGACCCCTGAAGAAGTAGCAAAAACTATCTATTTTCTCTGTTCTGACCAATCTAGCTACGTTAATGGCGCAGAAATCCATATTAACGGTGGGCAACACGCCTGACATATTCGGTTAAGGAATTCACCTAACTTCCCTGGTTAGGCCTAATAAAGGCTGCCTCCATCTCCCGTCGTAGGGCGACCGCGTCGTCACCCTGTTCCAGCTTTATATCTCCCCACCGCAATGTCTCCCCTTGTTTTATGTCACGCTGCAAAACCTTGTCGCCAGATAGACCAAGAGGCAAACCTTGGAACTTGACCGAGTCAGAAGAAGGAACTTGCTTACCCCACACGGTATAACCCCCTTCACCATCCAAGACTTCTCCGCTCTTCAAGTCTTTTTTGGCAACAGCCAAAACATCAGATCTAAAACCATCAGGACAGCCGGTGGGTTCTCCCCTAAGAGCCACAGAAGCAACAGAAATGCCCAGTTCTAACCCAATCATGTGGATTGGCCTATACATCGCCGCATATTGGCGAGTTGAGTCAGGAAGCATGTGATATTCTTCGAAACAATTCTGCACATATTCAGACTGTGCCTCTACAACAACATAGGTTCCCATTTGCAAATGATTTACGACAGTATCCCCATTGCGTTTAATAGAGGAGATAACCTCAGTTGTTCCCTTATGACTTACTAGTCCACCCGCCGCGACTGGCTTACACATTTCGGCCAGGTCATCAACCGAAACCGGCGGGAAAGACAATCCCTGGGGTTGGGGGGTAAGCCCAGTTGCATTACAAACAGCCGTCATTTCGATGCCAGACTTAGTCCCATCGATAAAACTGTTAAACATTTTTGGATTCATCCCTCCTCGCTCAGCTTGCGCCTTGGTCACTCCAAAATTTGGCCACACAGTCTCCGGGGTAGAGTAATGAAAATGAGGCTGGTAACGGGTCCCCTTACCAGCAGAAACAACTTCAAAACCACACGCTCGGGCCCAATCAACCTGCTCGCAAATGAGGGAAGGCTGATCCCCATAGGCGAGGCTATAGACAACTCCCGCAGATCTTGCCAATCGGGCCAACATTGGTCCCGCCACAACGTCGGCTTCCACGTTCGGCATAATAATGTGGCGTCCCTCTTCTATAGCAAGCAAGCAATGTTTAATTCCAACAACCGGATCCCCAGTGGCATCAATCACCACGTCCAGCCCATCTGCTCGAATTAAAGTTTCAGCATCGAGAGTTACATACGTGCTGCCCAACTTCAAAGCTTCAGAAAAAGATGTTGCATCTATCTGCTCAGCCGACCATCCCGTCCTGATACAAATCTCACGAGCCCTAGAACGATTTAGATCCGCAATACCCAAAACGTGAATTCCCGCCGTCAGTCTAGCTTGGGATAGGAACATAGCCCCAAACTTTCCAGCCCCTATCAACCCAACGCGGACAGGCCGGCCAATCTCCTCACGTTCAGCCAAAAGTCTATACAAATTCATGATACTCTCAAATTATTGGTCAAGGATGCAGATTGCTCACTATCAAGGAAAAATTGGTGCCTGTTCAAGACCCAATTGTTCGGGAAACCCAAAGGCAATATTAAAGTTTTGAATTGCCTGACCCGACGAGCCTTTTACTAGATTATCAATGGCGCAAACCAAAATAGCACGATTTGGGAGCTGAGATTCGAAAACACCAATGGCACACTTGTTAGATCCTCGCACATGCCTAGTAGCCGGGGATTTACCGGGGGCAACAACGTAAACAAAAGGTTCGTCATGGTACCTCTGCACCAATGTTTCTCGAATATCTGTCACCCCCACTCCATCTGTCAACTGGACGTAAATAGTAGATAATATACCTCGGTTCATGGGCACCAAATGGGGTGTAAAGCTTGTGGACACATCTGCCTCCACGACGGCAGACAATTCCTGGTTAATTTCAGGCCCATGCCTGTGTGTACCCAACCCATAGGCATGGATCCCCTCGCCAACCTCAGAGAACAACATTGCTTCCTTTGCCGCCCTGCCTGCCCCACTAACACCAGATTTAGAATCAATAATTATGTCCTCATGGCTTATTTGGCCAACTTTGATGACAGGCAATAAAGGAAGCAAGGCCGAAGTCGGGTAGCAACCCGGACACGCAATTATCCGCTTTTTTGGCAGTATCAGCCTGTAATGTTCTGTCAGTCCGTAGACCGCTTCCGCCTGCAACGCGGGAGCGTAGTGTTCATGCCCATACCACTTTGAATATACTGTAGGATCTGTCAGTCTAAAATCTGCAGAAAGGTCGAATACCTTAAGTGTATCAGGCAGAGCTTTAACAACCTCTTGGGTTGTCCCATGTGGCAAACAGCAAAAAACAGCGTCGAGCTTTTCAAAGTTCACATCTGGGATCTTAGACAACACAGGCAATTTGAACCCGGCTAGGTTGGGAAACACACTTTCGATATCTTCCCCCGCGTGACGTTCAGCAGTCAAAGCCACCAGTTCCATGCGCTCATGCCTGACGGCCAAGCGGAGGGTCTCTCCGCCTGTATAGCCGCTAGCACCTAAAACCCCTGTCCGAATTTTCTGTTTCTCGGTCATTTAAGACCTCCGCATTAGCTCAGTTTGCACAAAACCACCCTCGGATACCACAACAACAAAAAAGGCGCCCACACCGGACGCCCGAAAGAGACAATTTACCCAGAGTGGCTAACGTTTCGAAAACTGGAAACTTCTTCGAGCTTTCGGCTTGCCGTATTTTTTTCTTTCCACTACACGAGAATCCCGCGTCAAGAATCCTTCTTTTTTTAACACACCACGCAAACCTGGCTCAAACTTCACCAAAGCTCGGGATATTCCATGCCTAACTGCCCCCGCCTGACCAGACAAACCTCCACCCTTTACTGTGGCGTTTACATCAAATTGGCCCTTCCTGTCCACAGTCTCAAACGGCTGGTTAAGCAACATTCGCAATACAGGCCGAGCAAAATAAGTCTGCTGATCCCGGCCATTCACCAAAATCCGCCCACTACCCGGCTTGACCCAAACACGAGCAATCGCATTCTTTCTCTTACCTGTCGCGTAGGACCTACCCTGCCCATCAATTTCAGGTTTCACCTCGGAGGATGCCGTTTCTGAACTTGAGGGAGCCAACTCTTTCAAATCTTCAAGGGATCGTTTCTCGTCCACCATTATTCGCTATCTCGCGTATTTTTCCTATTCAATTCACCCAGAGCCAACACTTCTGGCTGTTGCCCTGTATGCGGGTGATCAGGGCCCGCATAAACATGTAGCTTTCGCAGTTGCGCCCTAGCTAACGGGCCTCGAGCCAACATCCTCGAGACAGCCTTTTGAACAACCTTCTCAGGTTTAGCTGAAGTCAGCAACTCTCCGTAACTCTTACTTTTGATCCCGCCCAGATACCCCGTATGCCAATAATGCCTTTTACCTTCCAGCTTATTCCCTGTCAGGGCCACTTTTTCCGCATTTACAACCACAATATGATCACCACAATCAATATGCGGCGTAAACATTGGTTTGTGCTTCCCTCTCAACCGAGTAGCCACTAAAGCTGCGAGGCGGCCCAACACTGCGCCGTTCGCATCGATAACATACCACTTATGTTCGACCTCAGATGGGGCCGCCGAATATGTAGACATTCTATAGGATCCAAGTTAGGAAGCGCCGCAGTATGCCAATGGAATAGCTGCTGTCAACTAGGCAAGACACGAAAACAGATTCTATACCTTATTTTAGGCACCTTTTAGGCATCAAACGCTTCAAATTTTCTTAATACAGGGGGTGTGCAAAGTCGTTTAGTTCTATATAAGCGAGTAACCGACGACTTCTGATCAGCAAGAGAAGTAACAAAATGGACAGTAAAGTACAGAGACTTGATAGTGAATCAGACCTAATTATAAGAAGTGTGCAAGAAGGAGTGGCTACCCTAACGCTAAACCGTCCAAAGGCTCGCAATGCTCTTTCGCGACCTCTTATGACAGAGTTCCAGGCTAATCTGAATGAGATTGCGGAGAACCAAGAGATAAAAGTGGTCGTGATTGCTGGAATGGGTCAGGCTTTTTGTGCGGGACACGACCTAAAGGAAATCCGATCTAATAATAGGCGGGAAATATTCGACGGTTTGTTAGCACAGTGTAGCAAGCTTATGACCAGCATTATCAGGTTACCTAAACCAGTCATAGCCAGAGTTCATGGCATTGCCACAGCTGCAGGCTGCCAATTAGTGGCTAGCTGCGATATGGCCATCGCATCAGAAACCGCTACCTTTGCAACACCTGGCGTCAACATAGGCCTGTTCTGTTCTACCCCCATGGTCGCCGTTAGCAGAACTGTTCCTCGAAAAAAAACAATGGAAATGCTTTTGACGGGCGAAGAAATTTCAGCTGACACTGCAAAAGACTTTGGACTTGTAAATAAGGTTGTGCCCGAACAAGAACTTGACTACGTAACCAACGAGCTAGCCTTGAAGATTGCAAGTAAGTCACCCCTGACTCTGAGAATTGGGAAAGAAGCTTTTTATCAACAACTAGAAATGGACCTGGACTCTGCCTACAAATACACAAGCAAGGTCATGGCAGAAAATATGATGGCGACGGACGCTCAGGAAGGAATAGACGCCTTTATGCAAAAGCGAGATCCCGTTTGGAAAGGGACATAACCGAAGTCGGCACAATACCAGGTGATTTACTATCGCCTGCTGGCAACCCTTAAAATGCACCCAAAAATGGAGACCTTTAGGTATGGCTAATCACTCCGCCGAAGTTTCTACAACGACATCGGCTAATTTTCTCAACCACCACAACCACTACAGTGACATCAAGCTTCGGAGAATCCTTAGAGATGTTAAAACATTCGCGATGGTGGGAGCCAGTACGGCGTGGAGGCGGCCCAGTTTTTACGCCATGAAATATCTTCAACACAAGGGCTTCAGAATAATTCCTGTCAATCCCTCTCGAGTCGGCGAAAAAATTCTTGGTGAAACTGTGTATGGGTCGATCCAGGAAGTCCCTCACCAATTAGATATGGTTGATATATTTCGCACTTCTGAAGAGGCCTTCGGAATCACCCAAGACGTCATAGCGGCTAAGGAAGAAAAAGGTATTAAGTACCTATGGATGCAGTTGACCGTGCGCGATGATAAGGCGGCAGAACTAGCTGAATCCGCTGGACTAGAAGTGATCATGGATCGTTGTCCAAAAATAGAGTTTGGACGCCTATCAGGTGAACTATCGTGGCTAGGCGTCAACACCGGCATAATATCGGCAAAAACATTAAGGTCTCCCAAATCATGAAAGTACGTAATAACATTAACGAAGTAGAATCCAACATTCCTGGTGGTGATTCTGGCAAGAAGCAATACGGCATGTCCACCATTGCCATCCATGCTGGCTCCCGTCCGGATCCAACGACAGGCGCACACGAAACACCTATTTACAACACCACAGCCTACACCTTTGAGGACTCAGAACACGCCTCCGAGCTTTTTAATTTGCAAACCTTTGGCTACGTTTACTCGCGAATGACTAATCCCACTGTCTCGGTTTTTGAAGAACGGGTGGCTCAATTGGAGGGAGGTAGAGGGGCTGTGGCATCTGCATCTGGGCACGCAGCACAATTTTTAGCAGCCGTTACACTACTTGAGGCAGGAGATGAATTCATATCGTCTAGGAACCTATACGGAGGCTCAGTGACCCAATTTGGGCAGAGCTTTCCCAAATTGGGTTGGAAGTGCCATTTTGTCGACCCTACAGACCCAAACAATTTTGAAGATGCAATGACAGACAAAGTTAAATTTATCTTCTGTGAGGGAGTGGCCAACCCGGGCGGCATTATACTGGACATCGAACGGATTGCAGACGTCGCAAATAAGCATGGTGTATTATTTATAGTCGACAACACCCTAGCTTCCCCCTACTTGATGCGCCCGTTTGAATGGGGAGCCGACCTGGTTGTCCATTCAACTACCAAATTTATAGCTGGCCATGGAAATACCATGGGAGGAATACTGGTAGAGTCCGGCAATATCGACTGGTCCCGGAACGACAAATACCCAGGCATGACAGAACCTGACGATGCCTACCATGGGCTGACTTTTTCCGAAACCTTTGGTGATTTTGGATTTACGATGAAAGCCCGTATGGTAGCGCTTCGGGACTACGGACCGACGCTAAACCCGCAGGCCGCCTGGAACATGCTTCAGGGAGTGGAAACACTACCACTGAGGATGCAACGTCACTGTGACAATGCGCAAATGGTAGCCGAATGGCTTGAAAAACATCCAAAAGTTACCTGGGTCTCGTATCCTGGACTTAAATCCAGCCCATTCTATGAGCTTGGCCAAAAATATTTACCCAAGGGCAAAGGCGCTGTATTCACATTCGGCATAAAAGGTGGGTTTGATGCGGGAACAAAACTAATTGATTGTTTAGATCTCCACTCTCATCTTGCAAACGTCGGAGACACCAAAAGTCTTGTTCTGCATCCGGCCTCTACAACACATCGACAATTATCCGATGAACAACGCATTGGTGCTGGAGCTGCACCCGATGTAGTCCGCCTCTCTGTAGGGATTGAAGACGTCGAAGATATTATTGCAGATCTTGACCAGGCCCTTGCTCAAACTTGATAAAGTTAAGCGCAACAAATATTGCTACCTAAGCAGAGCGGGTCAACCTGGCTTCTAATCCAGGCCATCCCGCCTCCAACTTGCAGAAAGATCAATGGCTCGACTTAGCTGCTCCCCAGACATTTGACGTGCAATCACGTCACGGGCCTTAGTCGCATTTTGATGGCCTTTATCAGCCGCAAGATCATATAGAGCATATGCTCGAACCAGATCTAAATCCACACCATTACCGCTCAGATATTGGTTCGCAAGTAAAGCTTGAGCAATCGAACTTCCCTTAATTGCCGCGAGACGATACCACCTAGCAGCTTCAGAGTGCATGTTTCTCATGGTCTCGACATGGCCCATAAAAATCTGAGCCTCAATCTCTCCACGTTCTGCCCGGGGCAACCAGACTTTCTCGACGCTAGCATAATTCCCGCCTTGCAAAGCCTCCCACGGATTTATGTCTGTCGCAACCGCGGTCGAAAAGGCGACCCAAGAAAAACCCCAGGACACCATTACGATCTTAAAGAGTCTAAATATAATCATATTACAATTTTATATCTATCTTAGTTGGCTACCAGTACTTACCCTACAAACACCTATAGAAAATTTAAAGAAGTACCATGCCAACAATCCAATATCACTGGCTAGATCACAAACTAGCACGAATAATAGCACTCCTTACCTCTATACTCGCACTGCTTTTAGCGACCATGACTCACAAAACCTATAACCCAGGCCATATTAACTCTGTCCAGCCGACCCTCCACCCAGAATACGTCCGCTGCATGGAGATGCGGGTTGAGGCAATAGAGCGAATGGTAGCAGAAAAGATCATTACGAACCAGAAAGCAACTTTGTTTACCAAACGAGCCGCAGCACTATGTGGTACCGAGTTTCCTGGCCCCTAAATTCTCAACCATCTTCGTTATAATCCTCGCTCGTACGAGTTATTGGACGAGATCCGACAGCGAAGGGCTGTTTCTCAGAGAATTGGTCGACAACGCGGCAGTCCTCACACATACGAATTCGGTCTATTGCGCCCGGGTTGCCCTTGAACATCGAGTGCTCTCTTAGCTTATCCACCATCTTTTCGACCGAAGACCGAACCCCAAACGGTTTGCCGCACCGAACACAATCAAAAGGTTCCTCCTCCGCCAAGACTCGAGGTTGCTGCACAGCCGACCTCAGGTCTAACTGTGGTTCTAGCGAAATTGCAGATTCAGGACAGGTCACTCTGCACAGACCACACTGGACACATGCCTTCTCTAGAAAAGACACTTGCGGCTTATGCTCGTTGTCTAACAGGGCTCCCTCTGGACAAACGCTGACACAAGCAAGGCATAAGGTACACTTAGATTCATCGAGCCGGACGGCACCAAATGGCGCTCCCCCGGGCAAAGGAATTGGGTTTTCTGGCACCTCCGCAATTTTAGTTAAATGATTAAAACTCAACCAAATGCGATCTCTCTTGCTGCCAATTCTAAGCCCCTTATCCCTAGCTTTCTGTTCACTATTTCTTGCAGACTCAGCCAACTGATAAAGCTTTTTCTCTAATTGAGAGGGGTCTCGTCCTTCTAAAAATACGACCGCTTCACCCTCAAGTTGCAATCCCGCATTAATAGCCTCTAAAATTTCTAAATGACCGCGCAATGCGTGCAACTCCTCAAACTTTATTTGCCCAGTCGCAAGAACCACCTTACTACTGCCGTAAGTAATGGCCGCCAATATAGCATCTAGGCCAAGAGCCGTAATTCTACCAACATCCCAGGGAATCACGTTAGAGGGGAACCCTCTTCCAAACCGGCCAATAGCGAGAAGTTCTTCGGCCATATTGTCATCGTATAAAAGGAGAATTGGATCCCTGCCCCCAGCCTCGTAATACTTTCCCAATAACGATCGAAAAACGTCACATTGATTTGAGGGAAATGGCACCGTATATGAAAGTGATCCAGTAGGGCAAACAGATGCACACTGACCGCAGCCTGCACAGGTATATTCATTTACAGAAACGACGTTATCTATCGGCATTATGGAAGCCGTCGGACAATGATCCAAGCACCTTGTACAGCCCACCTGCCGATTTCTGCCATGTACACATAAGTCTTGCTCTTGGGAGATGTAACGTGGCTTATCAAAGGTTCCAACCATATCCACCAGCTCAAACAAAGCTTGCTGGATTTTAACTGGGGCCCCAGGTTCAACCCTAAAATAGCCATCCCGCCTATCATCGCCCTCAAATAGTGGCGGAGCCCCAGCCAAATCTAGAATTAGATCAAATTGCAGGTTTGTTAATTCAGTGGCCGATGGACCAAAGGAAATAGTAGAACGGGCGGATGGATCCTTAGCACTAAGATCTTGCACCCCGATATGAAAATCCCCTAAGTGCCCCGAAGATTCCACTATTCGACCTCCAAAAATTTTGAAGTTTGGGGCGGATGGTGGAAACATATTATCCGCCTGGTCAATCAACAAGGTAACATCAAGCCTGTTAGCAAGTTGCCGGGCAGCGTCTAGAACAACATCTCCCCGACCATAGACCAAAGTCCTTCCCCCCGAGTTCATGGTAACCCGATCAGGAAGAGCCACCTCTAGTGCGGCCCCCTCCAGAAGTGCCGTTATTTTTGGCCCTGCATTCTCCCCTTGCTCACCCCAAGCTGCATGTTCCCGAATGTTAATGTGAACAAATTTAGAGTTAGAATTAATATCTTCAGCCAGAGAACGAAATACAGACTCCTCCTGTGTGCAGGCTATTATTGCATCAGACCCAGAAATTCCATTTTCGAACTCGCCCAATTCTTTGGAACACAGTTGATGGTAGATATTAAAATCTTCCGTCGCATGTAACATTTTGCCCAATTTTTCTTTGTCTAGACGCATGCTCTTAGAACAGTCACACAGGAACAGCCTTTTGTCCGCAATTTCACATGTCATAGAGTTCTCCAGCCAAAATGCTAACTTTCAGTGTTTGGGTTGAATTTGCCCAGCTTATTTCTCAGCAGCCTATGGAAATTTGTTTACCTTTATTCTTTAGACAAAGGTACAGTAGCACAGATGAGCAACGACGTTGTCAACCCCGTACCGGAAGATCCGAACCTCACTGAGAAAGTGGAGGGCATAGACCACAATGGGCACAGCCTAAATACTTTAGTGCCTGTGGAGCAGCCGCTTACTTTGTATTTAAATAGTCAAGAAATCGTGACNGTGATGACTATTGGCGATTATCCTGAAGAACTAGCTNTGGGTTTTTTTCTAAATCAAAATATGCTGACAAGCGAAGACGTAATAGTTGNCACCGATTTTGATTCTGATCTTGGNGTCATCGTNGTACGTACGGAGAGGGAGACAGACTACGAAGAAAAACTCTCCAAGAAGATCAGGACCTCCGGCTGTGCCCAAGGTACTTCGTTTGGCGACATCATGGAGAACTTTGACTGCATAAAACTTCCAGAGACTAAAATGAAAACCTCTTGGCTGTACTCCCTCAGCCAAAAGATCAATGCCACTCCGAGCCTTTACCTGTCAGCCGGAGCCATACATGGCTCCGTGTTGTGTAAAGACAATCGCCCCCTAGCCTATATGGAGGATGTCGGACGCCACAATGCGGTGGATAAAATAGCAGGGCACATGTTTAAGCAAGAAATACACCCTGGGGATAAAATCCTATACACTACCGGCCGTCTAACCAGCGAAATGGTACTGAAGACAGTCCAGATGGGAATTCCCATCTTGATTTCCCGCTCGGGCTTTACAGCCTGGGGTGTTAAACTCGCCAGACAAGCTAATCTAACGCTAATAGGNCGAGCCCGAGGAAAGAGGTTTGTTGCATTATCAGGAACACAGCGCTTGGACTTTGATGTTAACCCTGAGGAAATTCCAGCTGAACGAACTGAAGCACAAAGGAAGGCAGGCCAGTGAAGCCCGACTGCAAAACTCTAATAGCTGGGGTCGTACTAGCTGGAGGCCAGGCAAGACGGATGGGTGGCGCCAATAAATGTCTCCTGAACCTGTTAGGCAAACCATTACTTTNCCATGTACTGAAGAGAGCTTGTCCACAAGTGGGCCCAATGATCTTAAATGCCAACGGAGACCCTGCCGAATACTCTGATTTTTGTCTTCCAGTTGCCGCAGACGTTGTTGGTGGCTCCGCTGGACCATTGGCGGGCATTCTAACGGCTCTGGAGTGGGTCTCAGCAAATGCACCAAACTGCCAGTATGTCGCAAGCTTTCCAGGGGACTCACCTTTTTTTCCGACTAATTTGGTAGAAAGATTGTATAAAAAAATTCAGTCNGGCTCGACCATGTCCTACGCGAGCTCCCAGCAACGACACCATCCTGTATTTGGCCTCTGGCCCGTCAGCAAACGGGCTGATCTTCGAGAGGCGATGGTAATGGAAAAAATACGAAAGGTGGACCGTTGGACTTCGCGGCACAATCTTGGAATCGTTGACTATCCTGTTCGTGCNATAGACCCATTTTTTAATCTAAATACTCCAAACGACTTGTTGAAGGCAGAGTGTTATCTTCAAAACAGTCATGCAACTGCTCCCGATGAAAACTACTGAAGCAATGTCTATAGGAATTGTTTTGGAGCGCCATTGCTCGGAGAATCCCTGGTTGGAATATTCATGGAAAAGCATTGCAGTTATACCNGGAATGACATCCATGCAAAACTGGAGGGAGATGGAATCCGGGCCAGGATGGGTAAGATTTTTTGGAACGACGTTAGAGCTCTATCTTCATAAGGGAGAAACAGAGGGATATAGGGTAAACCTCAGCCAAGCCGANCCGAGCATATACGTCGTACTCCACAATCCCACAGAAAAATTNCCCAAACCAGTCCTGGTCACTGCTTGCCCATTTGAAGCTGAAGACAATGATGTCAGCGGCGATGAACAGGTGGACAGAGTACCAATGCCCGTAGAAATTCTATCCTTCGTAGGGCACTTTGTAGAGCAACATCACACCGAGCAAAGTTTTAAAAAGAGAAAAAGGAAAAAATATTTTTNTGNGAATNGTGAGGCGGNTACAGTGACCGGACGGAGAAAGAAAAATGGCTGANCGCAAAANNCAAGGAAAAGACGAACCTAGCTCTGCTNCTCATGACGATGAACAANCGCTAACCTCTTCCGANGATCCTATAGAAGCCGCTAAGGTCGACGANCAAGAAACGTNTCANCTACCCTCTATCGAAAGCTTGACTGGTGGGTCTGACTTTACCCCCTTCCTCAAAAAGGGAGTGCCAACTCTCCTCAAACGAGCCGCTCTTAGAAAACTCTGGTCAACAGACCCCTTGCTTGCCAATTTGGATGGATTGAACGACTACGATGACAACTTTATAAAGATGGGCGCAGGAAAGATCGTCAAAACCGCGTATACAATTAGCCAACATTTTCTTGCTAAGGAAAAACCGGTCACTGCTGAGAACGAGGAAAATAATCAGGGAACCGAAGCGGAGGAAAAAGCTGCCAACCATCGGTCGCTAGATGAGCCCCGTAACGTTAGAAAAGAAGAAGATCAGCAAATCACCCCTGATGGCGAACCTAGTTGACCGAAGGCCCACTATCCTACAAAATTAGCAGTAGATCTGCGTAGTTCTCAGAGGAGTGTTTTTCCGAGGGGGGGTGAGGACAAGTGATTGTTACAGAACGGGAAAATTTGGCTAAGGCGCGACCCGGTCAGCTAATGGAACAAAGGGAAGAAGAGCTGGCAAGGGCAGGAATATACAGGCTTTTAGCGCTCCTGCTTAGTAAACCGCCAGATAAAGAGACCTTGCGTATACTAGACAGCCTCGGCGACGGCGCTTCGCCCATAGGCGAGGCTTTAAGAAAGATCGCCAACAAAGCTAAAGAATTGGACGCAGATTCAATAGCGGATGAGTTTCACAATTTATTCATAGGGCTTGGAGAAGGGGAACTGGTGCCCTATGGCTCATATTACCTTTCCGGTTTCCTCCATGAAAAACCACTTGCACGGCTAAGATCTGATCTCCATCACCTAAAAATACAGCAACGACATAACGTGATGGAACCTGAAGATAGCATGAGTAGTCTATGCGAAGTAATGTCCTTGCTGGTATCGGGTGAGATTAATGGATCAGCTTCCCTAGAGACCCAACAGAGTTTTTTTACAAAACACCTTGGTTCCTGGGGTAATGAGTTTTTTGAGGACCTGAAAAATGCTAAATCCGCCCGTTTTTATTCTGCGGTGGGAGATCTTGGGATAGAATTCATAAATGTTGAAAAACAAGCCTTTGAGCTTGATCAATAAGCTAGCAAAAACGGGAGATCAAGGTGAAAGATAACTTGGGAAAAATCAAAAAGGACCAATTAGATCGGAGGAATTTCTTCCGGTCCGCAGGTCTAACAGCTATCGGAGCCGGCGCATCAGTAATAGTAGTTCCAGGGACTGCAAACTCCAGGCAAAAAAATAATAACCACGAGAAAACTAATGCTAAATACCGTCTGACCGAGCACGTAAAACAAGCATACCGTCTAGCCCGATTCTAGGGAGAATATTATAATGCTGACTAAACGCCGCACCATTAAACGGCAACNGCANATAAAAGAGAGNATCTCCNCNCCTTCTTTTATGNATCGNCGAACTTTCNTGAANCAATCAGGGCTNGCAGCCAGCGCNGCCGCCTTAACCACNGGTGTCCCTCTGGCTCGGNNNCACGAAGCNNAGGCAAANACNGAGGGCAACCTTAATGATGAAATTAAAAAGGTCTTATCAGTGTGCACCCATTGCTCCGTCGGATGCACGGTAACAGCAGAAGTTCAAAACGGCGTTTGGGTTGGCCAAGAACCCTCGTTTGATAGCCCGTTTAATCTAGGTGCCCATTGCGCTAAAGGAGCCAGTGTTAGAGAACATGCTCATGGAGAGCGACGACTNAANTATCCGACAAAAATGGAAAATGGNCAGTGGAAGCGCATTAGCTGGGANCAGGCTATTGAAGAGATTGGTGCCCGATTTAATAAAATTCGACTGGAGTCGGGACCCGATTCCGTCTACTGGCTNGGCTCAGCAAAGTTTTCCAATGAACAAGCCTATCTATTCCGCAAGTTNGCGGCTTATTGGGGAACCAACAACGTCGATCACCAAGCACGAATTTGCCATTCAACTACTGTTGCCGGCGTAGCTAATACCTGGGGCTATGGAGCGATGACAAACAGCTACAACGATATACATAACTCCAAGGCAATGTTCTTTATAGGCGGAAACCCGGCCGAAGCACATCCTGTATCTCTCCTGCATATTTTGAAAGCAAAGGAACAAAATCAAGCACCGTTAATTGTTTGTGACCCACGATTCACACGTACTGCAGCCCACGCAGATGAATACGTGCGGCTACGCCCCGGGACAGACGTGGCGGTTATCTGGGGCCTGCTATGGCANATATTTGAAAATGGCTGGGAGGACGAGGAATTTATCCAGCAACGAGTTTGGGGAATGGACCAGATACGTTCTGAAGTGAGAAAATGGACACCAGAGGAAGTTGAAAAAGTTAGTGGTGTGCCCGGCTCACAATTACGTAACGTGGCTCAAACGCTAGCTGAAAACCGCCCAGCCACAGTAGTATGGTGTATGGGAGGCACTCAGCATACAAACGGAAACAACAACACTCGGGCTTACTGCATTCTTCAGTTAGCGTTGGGCAACATGGGGAAAGAGGGCGGAGGAACCAATATTTTCNGAGGGCACGACAATGTTCAAGGGGCGACAGACCTCGGGGTACTGTGTCACACTTTACCGGGGTATTATGGGCTTTCAACTGGGGCCTGGAAACACTGGTCCAGGGTCTGGGAGACAGACTATGACTACCTAGTAGATCGTTTTGATTCTGCTGAGATTATGTCTGCAAAAGGAATTCCTGTTTCGCGTTGGTTTGACGGCGTCATTGAGGAGCCTGGAAACATCGAACAACCCAATCCCATTCAAGCTATGGTCTTCTGGGGACATGCACCGAATTCGCAAACNCGATTGCCAGACATGAAACGGGCTATGGAACAACTGGATACACTGGTAGTAATTGATCCCTACCCTACCATGACGGCAGTAATGCAGGACAGAACCGAAGGCGTTTACCTCCTTCCCGCGGCAACCCAATTTGAAACTTACGGTTCGGTAACCGCTTCAAACCGGTCTATTCAGTGGCGCGAAAAGGTAGTGGAACCCCTCTTTGAATCCCGCCCAGATCACGAAATCATGTTCATGCTCGCAGAAAAATTTGGATTTTCTGATGAGATGTTCAAAAATATAGCTATCAACAACAGCGAGCCCTACGTTGAGGATATAACAAGAGAAATTAATCGTGGCATGTGGACAATAGGGTACACAGGGCAGTCTCCGGAACGGATTCGGATGCATATGGCGCACCAGCACACGTTTGACAGGACCACATTGAAGGCAGTCGGGGGACCATGCGATGGTGAGTATTATGGCATGCCTTGGCCATCGTGGGGAACGCCAGAGATGAAACACCCAGGCACCCCAATTCTGTACGACACCTCTAAGCCTGTTGCCGAAGGTGGGTTATGCTTTAGAGCTCGCTTTGGGGTTGAACGANAGGGGCAAAATCTACTTGCAGAGGGAAGCTATCCTTTGGGATCGGAGATTGAAGACGGTTATCCAGAGTTTACAATGGCAATGCTCATGAAGCTAGGTTGGGACCAAGACTTAACGCAAACTGAAAAATCCATAATTGATGAGATTGGTGGCGCTGACGTAGGAAAAGTGAATTGGAAGACCGATCTGTCAGGTGGGATTCAACGGGTGGCGATTTCCCATGGATGTGCGCCTTTTGGTAACGCCAAAGCAAGNTCAGTGGTCTGGACCTTCCCAGATCCAGTTCCAATCCACCGAGAGCCTTTATATACGCCTCGCCGGGACCTCGTAGCTGATTACCCTACCTACGAGGATAAAGTTTTTTATAGACTGCCAACTTTGTACAAATCCATTCAAGAGAAAGACTATTCTAAAAACTATCCGTTAATTCTAACCTCCGGTAGATTGGTGGAATATGAAGGTGGTGGTGAAGAAACCAGATCCAACCCCTGGCTGGCCGAACTACAGCAGGACATGTTTGCCGAGATCAACCCGTTTGATGCAAATAACAACGGCATCATCGACGGGAACCAAATCTGGGTAGAAGGGCCAGAGGGTGCTAAAGTGAAGGTTAAGGCTATGATTACCGAACGGGTCGGCCGGGGGGTAGTATTTATGCCATTCCATTTTGGTGGCCACTGGATGGGTAAAGACTTACGAGACAAATATCCCTCTGGATCTGACCCCTATGTCCTTGGTGAAGCCTCAAATACAGCACAAACTTACGGATATGATAGCGTTACGGGCATGCAAGAAACGAAATGCACGCTGTGCCGTATAGATGCGATTTAAATTTTAGGTGGGAGCGGAAAATATGGCTAGAATGAAGTTTCTTTGTGACGGAGAACGCTGCATCGAATGCAATGCATGTGTCACTGCTTGTAAGAATGAGAATGAAGTCCCATGGGGTGTTAATCGACGGCGGGTCGTTACAGTCAATGACGGTCAACCTGGGGAAATGTCTCTGTCCGTCGCATGTATGCACTGCTCAGATGCACCTTGCCAGGCTGTATGTCCCGTGGACTGTTTTTACACTACCGACGAAGGCGTTGTCCTCCACTCTAAAGACCAGTGCATAGGGTGTGGGTATTGCTTTTATGCCTGTCCATTCGGTGCTCCTCAGTATCCACAGGCTGGAAATTTTGGTACTCGGGGCAAAATGGATAAATGCACTTTTTGTGCTGGAGGCCCCGAAAATTCCGACTATGACTATGGACAGGATCGTCTTTCTGAAGGAAAACTTCCTTTGTGTGCAGAAATGTGCTCGACAAAAGCTCTATTGGCCGGGGATGGAGATGAGATCTCTGATATTTACCGGGAACGAACAGTAGCTCGTGGGTTTGGGTCGGGAGCTTGGGGTTGGGGAACCGCCTATGACGATGACAAAAAGACTTAAATCAAACAGTGCCTCCAATTAACCTAATAGCCTTATTTTGCATAATCCTAATTTTAGGTGCTTGTCGGGAAGAAGAACAAGGTCGAACCTTAGAATTTGACAAAACCTACTCGGGAGAGCCAATGCCTCTTATTGATAATGAAACATATGAAAAACTTAGTCACCGGGTTGCGAAACAAAATTTCTAGATCTTCCATTTTGCACCTAAGAAATAGTGCAACTCGGCCAAATGAACTGGCACAAAGATAAGGGACCCCATAAATATGCTGCGCACACCTAATATCTCTAATTTCTTATACGTCGCAGTAGGCAGCATTCTTCTATTATCCTTCACCTTATACGGGGCCGCATCGGCACAAGAAGTAGATGCACAGCTAACGAGTCCAGATATAGGTCAAAACAATAATATTGAAATGTGGAAGGCCGTGCGTGGGGGGATCCAGGGGCAGGTATCAATCCCCGACAAGAAAGCCGGTGTTCTTGTACAATCTGGAGGAGAAGAATGGAGGTCAATTCGCAATGGCCCAATATCACAGTACGGTGTATGGGGGTTGTTTGGAATTATTGCGGCGTTGGCCCTATTTTTTGCCTTAAAGGGGCGGATTCGAATTGAGGGCGGGGTGACCGGAAAAACCATCCAACGGTTTACATTATTTGAAAGATGGGTGCATTGGATCGTCGCAGCCACCTTTATCATCCTATCATTAACGGGACTCAACCTCCTATATGGACGTTACATAATCAAACCATGGCTTGGACCTGATGCCTTTGCCAGCCTCACACTATTAGGAAAAATGGCCCACAATTATTTAGGCATTGTATTCATTTTGGGAATAACAATTATGTTTTTTCTATGGATAAAACACAATATTCCTAACAAGATTGATTTAACGTGGCTCCTCCAAGGTGGAGGCATGTTTAAATCTGGCACCCACCCTCCTGCACACAAATTTAATGCCGGTCAAAAGATTATTTTTGCGGCAGTAGTGATAGGTGGTGGAATGATATCGTACTCAGGCATTATGCTTCTATTTCCATTCAGTGGAGACACCTCCGTACAAGACATGCAAGGCATACAGGTCCTACACACCATTGGGGCGTTGGCTCTTACAGTAGTGATTTTAGCTCACATTTACATTGGCACCATTGGTATGGAGGGGGCAATCCATGCGATGTGGTCGGGAAATGTTGAGGAAAACTGGGCCAAAGAACACCACAGCCTCTGGTATTCTGAGATCAGCCCAAGCGATAATAACGCATCTGTATCCGATCCTCCCCATCAGACCCCACCAACCCCCGCAGAATAGGAAATGGCGGTCAGTCCAAATATATCGAATAATTGAAGTGAACCACCCAATAGAGTAACGATCCAAATTCTTCGACTGGCCCAACGCACCGCGTTCTGGCACGTTCGCCAAAGAAGCAACATAAAATTCTGTACCCACATATATAGGGGAGAACCTAATTATGCCTAATGAAGTTGCCAGGAATATCTCCCTAGAAGAATTGGACAAGCAAGTCCTGCTACATCCGGTAACATCCATCACTGAGCATCAAGATAAGGGCCCCGTAATATTTAAGCGGGCTGGTGGGGTACACGTCTACGATAACAATGATAAAAGCTATATTGATGCCTCAGCCGCTCTATGGTGTGTAAATATTGGATATGGCCGCAAGCGGCTTGCTGAGGTTGCCAAGGAAGAAATGGACAAAATAGGCTTTTACCATACCTTTGGTGCAGCCTCTAACGAGCCTCAAATTCTTCTGGCTGAAAAATTAATTCAATTACTTCACCGCAATGCGGATTGCACCCAGATTAGTAAGATCTTTTTTGGCCTTTCAGGATCAGATGCTAATGATACACAATTCAAGCTAGCTCGGTACTATAATAACCTTCGTGGAAAACCAGATAAAAAGAAAATCATATCCAGAGTTGGAGCTTACCATGGGGTATCAGCTGCAGCTGGGAGCCTCACAGGCATACCCCTCTTTCACAAAGCGTTTGATTTGCCGTTTGACGGGATCCTACACACTTCTTGCCCAAATTTCTGGAAATATGGCAACTCTGGCGAATCAGAAGAGGAGTTTACTAACCGTATGGTTAAGGACCTTGAGGATTTAATCCTAAGTGAAGGTCCAGACACTGTTGCCGCCTTCATTGCTGAACCAGTCATGGGCACTGGCGGCGTAATTGTACCCACACGTGAGTATTATCATCGCATTCAAGCGATTCTCAAAGAGCACGATATCCTTTTCATTGTGGACGAAGTTATTACTGGATTTGGACGTTTGGGAAGTTGGTTTGGATCAAGTTTTTATGGGATCAAACCCGATTTAATGTCCTTTGCAAAGGGCCTTACCAGTGCCTATTTCCCGATGTCTGCGGTCGCGATTGCTGACCATGTATGGCAAGTTCTCTCCGACGGCACTCCAGAGGTCGGTGTATTTGGGCATGGCTTTACATATTCTGGACACCCCGTGGGGGCTGCGGTTGGGTTGGCAAATTTAGAAATAATAGAGGAAGAAAACTTAGTCTCTAATGCTGCTAAAGTAGGCGCGTACTTAAAACAGTCACTAATTGAACGTTTAGGCGATCATCCTAACATTGGGCAAATTCGAGGACAGGGCCTAATGATCGGTGTCGAGTATTGCTCTGGCCACAATAGCAAAGAAGCACCAGAGGTGAGTCCCCCTGCTCAAAAGAAAGTCGCGATGGCAGCACAAGAACGAGGACTTCTGACCCGAGCATTGCCATTCCTACCAGTAAATAATTTTTCTCCTCCACTGACTTTTACCAAGGATAATGCGGACGAAACAGTTGATATCTATGTTGAGTCAGTTGAGAGCGTGTTTGGAAAAGGATAGATTAATTATGGAAAAAGATGCAGAATACAGACCTTAAGGCAATAGCAGCCCAGCGGAAGGCTGAAATAAAACGCTACATTGACGATGTAAAGCAGTTGATTCCGCCAGAAACTATCACTGCCGACGTGCTCAATTCCATTAAGCAACGATTACTTCTGCTCGCTACCCATAAAAATCTTTTTAATGCTGAAACTTTTCCGGTGAGGGAAGGTGACGGAAACAGCTCACTATATTTGCTCTCCGAGGAATCGGATCACACCTCCGCCTTATATGTCGTCTCCGAGGTTAAAGGAAACATGTCACCGCCTCACGACCATACAACCTGGGCGGTAATAGTTGGAATTGAGGGAGAGGAAACAAATAAATTCTATAAATTTTCGAGCCCGCCTAAGGACGATGGGAAAGCAAAAATACAAGAATATGCGTCGACGACTGTCGCCGAAGGA
>PBWV01000010.1 GCA_002728255.1 Rhodospirillaceae bacterium
TCCATCGCACTGGAGCGGGTGATGGGAATCGAACCCACATGTCCAGCTTGGAAGGCTGGCGCTCTACCATTGAGCTACACCCGCCTAGATATCTCGAATTAACCTCTCAATCCACCCCTACCGATAAATATGACCCACATTGACCGCCACCAAACCATCCTTCCTCATCCATCGTGGTGGAGGGGGTAGGATTCGAACCTACGTAGACATACGTCGGCAGATTTACAGTCTGCTGCCTTTAACCACTCGGCCACCCCTCCGCCTGAACTCTCACACGCCCAAACAAGACAGGGCACTATGGGAATTAACACCCCGATGTCAACTCCCATATCCAGACCCAAGCCCTAACCATCCAACTAATATGCTAAATGGCGGGAAACTGTTTCAAATTATCTGCCTATTGCGCTAAAACTAACCCCCATGGCGCCTGATCGCAACCCTTTAAAAATGCCTAAGAAAAACAAAGCCAACAGCCTAGGAAAATCCTACTGGCTGTATGGTCACCACACCGTCAAAATGGCTGCAAATAACCCTTTGCGCAAGCTAGAACGTTTGCTAGCTACCCCTTCCGCCTTACAAAACCTCGGCCCTCTCCCGAAGACATGCCCCCCACCCCAAAACATCCAATCAGCTGACTTGTCCGAATTGCTAGCTCCAGGGGCTGTTCACCAAGGTGTGGCCGCCAAGGTACAAGCCCTGAAACCACTATCATTTGATCAACTCTCCTCAACCCTGGGCGATAACAGCCGCTATCCCGTTGTGGTCCTAGATCAAGTCACCGATCCACGCAACGTTGGGGCCATTTTACGATCNACGGCCGCCTTTAGAGGTTCAGCAATTATTATGCAACAACGTCACGCCCCCGAAGAGTCAGGCATAATGGCAAAAGCGGCCTCAGGAGCCCTAGACTTAGTTCCAATTGTACGCGTCCCTAATTTATCAAGAACGCTACAAAAACTTGCATCCCTCGGATATTGGGTGATTGGATTGGATCATGACGGCCAGAGCCCTCTACATTCTAGTCCAGTCAATAAGCCAGTTGCCCTAGTGTTGGGTGGAGAAGGAAAAGGACTCCGGCGACTGACCCGCCAATCCTGCGATGTATTATCAAGAATAGAAATCCAAACTGATATTGGAAGCTTGAATGTTTCTATTTCNGCCGCCATTGCACTTTACGAACTTGATCGAAGGGACTAGTAAAAACCTATCTCTACTGGTAAGGAGAAACAGTTAGGCTGGAGCTAGTTTCAAACGACAATGCAATGGCATAACTTCGCCAAAGTGGTAGTAAAACACACGCCGGATTAGCTCAGTTGGTAGAGCGACTGATTTGTAATCAGTAGGTCGCGGGTTCGACTCCTGCATCCGGCACCATTCCTCCTTATCTGCCTGTAACAAAAGGAGTGGCTGCGCAGCCCTCACCTTACTTCACAAGCCTCTTAAAGAACACTAACTGTTAAGAGCATTAAATTTCATGGGCTTTCCAGCGCTAACCTTGCCATCGGAAGGGCGAATCAAAATTAGCAAAAGATGGCCATTGCTCATCCCTTTTATTGATAACAACGGACTTTGGCTGAACAGGCCAACTTATATTTAGGTTTGGATCGTTCCAAAGTACCCCTGCAGCGGCATCTCTCTCATAAGGTTTAGTAAGTTTATATAACACCTTTGAATGCGGCTCTAAGGAGCAATAGCCATGAGCAAAACCACTGGGAATCCAAAGCTGAAGAGAAGCTTTACTGTCCAGCGTCACTGAAAAATGTTTTCCAAAAGTTGGTGATCCAGTGCGCAAATCCAGTGCAACGTCGAATATCGAACCAGCTACGCAAATTACAAGCTTACCCTGATCAAAGGGAGGAGCTTGGAAATGCAATCCCCGTATGGTTCCCGTATCCCGATTGTACGCCATGCTGTCTTGTACAAATGAGACTTCATGCCCAAGTCGCGAGCAAACAGTAACGTTCCATAATTCAGACATCCAGCCACGGTTGTCTGAATATTTCACCGGATCTATAAGTTTAAGGCCGGTTATATTGGTACTTTTGACACCCATTTAAATTCGCCTAAGCAAAAATCCTTTTCACACTGGTCAACCGGAGTATACGGATGGTCTCCGATCAGACCAAGGCATCGCTTGTTCCAGCTGAGCCGCCGCTAGAGCCACCAGCGCTACGGGTCAGATCCCAAGGATTGGGGGCAGCGCCATGGCTTACCGGCTCCGTCGATGCGCTCAATCCGAATTCGGGTGTGTTTGTCTTGGCGATGATCAGGAGGCCCGCTTGCTTGTAGCGAGCCACTATCTCGGTATCGTGATCGGCAACGAAGTTGGAATAAAATTTTGATCCATTGTGGGTGGGCGCATCTTTATAAAGAGTGAATAGATCTTTCANCATGAAAGGCACACCCCGAAACGNCCCATCCGGCACACCAGCTGCGATCTCAGCCCGAGCGAAGGGCTCCATGTCACANGTGATTGCATTCAATTTTGGCTGAATTGCGCGCATGCGTGACAGCGATTCATCCAACAGTTCAGTCTCACTTATCTCGCCCGAATTAACCAGGGCTGCAATACTGACAGCATCGTGTTTCCCGTATTCCTCAAAACCCGACATTGCACCCTCTCCTAATCCACGTGATCTTCCTTGTAGGCAATGACATTTTGTTATCGTTTGCAACTTAATTACTCAATAGCAACTTGATCAAAAGGAGATATTAGAATAGAACAAAACAAGAACAAATGATTTCCAAAGGATTGGGAGCCTAGCAAGGCATGACAGAAAATGCCAAATCCAGTGTGTTGTCCGAACTCCGCAAAAAACTTCGGAGTTTAGAGTTAGGCACAATGCATGAAAGCACCTCAGTGAGGCTAGGAGTGGACGAAATTGACAACACCTTGCCTTGGTCTGGCCTACCACGAGCGGGCATTCATGAAATTATCGGTGAGCGAGGTTCGGCACTTGGCTTTTTGGTCTTCCTACTAACAAAATTCACTAGGGATCACGCGCCAGTCATATGGTGCTTCCAAAAAACTAATCTTTACGCTCCAGGCCTATACATGTTTGGCCTTGAACCAAACCGTATAATCACAATACGCACAAAGAAGCAAAATCATACCTTGTGGGTTCTGGAAGAAGCCCTACGTGCCAACTGCCTTGGTGCCGTATGCGGAGAGGTACAAGCCGTCAATTCCATTGTTAGCAAACGTCTACAATTAGCTGCAAGAGCAGGACAAACGCCATGCCTGCTGTTTTTTAATAACAAAAACTCCCCTGCAATAGCTTCGACCACCAGATGGCGCATATCACCTATAAATACTAACGAATATGATGGAATTGCTGGCGCTGGCTTCCTAGAGGAACCTCTTTGGAAAGTAGAGTTACTTCGTTGCCTAGGCACGGCCGGCAACCATCAATGGATGGTTAAATGGTCTCATGAAAAGAATTGTCTCAGTATGGCTACCCTATTGGCAAACCGATCTAAAACACCAAAGGCGGCTCACAAATAAGTGTACGCGCCGCAAGCCATTAGCCCTGACAAACGAAATAAGGGGCACAAAACATATAACAGCAGCATGCAGGCATGCCCAAAAACTGGGAATTGAAATTAATATGCCATTAGCTGACGCTCGCCTCTTGGTCCCTGAACTGGATATAGCTAGAGATAATTTCACCACCGCAACCAAAGCTCTATCCAAACTCGCAAATTTACTTACGCGGTTTACACCCTGGGTAGCCATTCATGGCATCAATGATTTATATCTCGATGTTAGTGGTTGCCCCGATCTATTTGGAGGCGAACTAAGTTTAATTAACTACCTGCATAAAGAATTATATGAATCAATTCACCCTGACTGTACTGCCCGCATAACAATTGCCGATACTGCTGGAGCAGCTTGGGCAATAAGCCATTTCACAAACCAAAGTAGAATCCCTCCGGGAGAAAGTAAAAAATACCTCGCACCCTTACCTTTAGCAGCCCTCCGAGTGGACGAAAGAACGTTACAAACCTTACAGTTTTTAGGTTTAAGNTGCATTGGTGAATTATTCAGGATACCGCGCTCAAGTCTTACCAAACGTTTTGGGCACAAACTTCTGTCTCGACTTGATCAAGCACTTTCTGCAGAGCCAGAACCCATCTCACCACGTCGATCNGTTCCATTACTATCCGTTCAAAAANGATTCCAAACCCCTATCATATCNACGCAAATTCTTACGCAGANAACTCATGANTTATTAACTGAATTGTGTGAATTACTAAAAAAAAGAAACCAGGCNGTCAGAAGCGCTACCTTGAATATATTCCCTACTAATTCAGGTTCACGCCAAATAAGAATTGAAACTAGTCGAAAAATTTCTGCGCCAGACCCACTAGCAAATCTTTTTTATGAGAAGCTACAACGCATCAGCCTTAATCCCGACAATGATGAGGGAATTGAAGCGATAAACTTAGAAGCAAACATAACGGAGGGATTATACTCCGAACAAAGTACCCTCAATTTCAAGGACTCTCACCACTCGCAAAAACAAAACCAAAATGAAGATGCACTTTGCGATTTATTGGATAAGTTAACTAGCCGACTTACTAAGCATGCCATACTTAGCTTTATTTCTCATCAAAGTCATACCCCAGAAAAAGCCGTAAAATTTTCTACATCNCAAATTAAAAATCAAAATATATTTTGGGATATCCGAAAGCCAAGNCCCCTCCACCTGTTTAATCCACCTATACCCTTAGAAGCAGTTGCAATGACCCCAGACAAGCCTCCAATTTTATTTAGGTGGGGGAATCAAATACATCATGTAATTCGTTCTACCGGCCCCGAAAGAATTTCAGGTGAATGGTGGAAAAGTGACACTTGGACAAGGGATTATTACCAAGTGGAAAACAAAGTTGGCGCACGATTCTGGCTCTACCGTGAAGGACTATACGAAAATACTAAACAGCCCAAATGGTGGCTACACGGCCTTTTTGCATAAAAACTCCAATACCACCAATAGCTAAAGATTCATATGAAAATGACCCCTTATGCCGAAATTCAGGTTACCACTAACTTTACCTTCACCTACGGAGCCTCCCATCCACATGAGTTAATAAAAACTGCAAGGTCTCTTAACTATCATGCAATTGCCGTCACAGACCATAATTCTCTTGCTGGCGTNGTTAGGGCTCATGTTGTNGCGCGTGAGCACGGTATCAAACTTTTAGTTGGAGCACGACTTAACTTTGTTAATTTTCCCAGCCTCCTATGCCTACCCACCACTCGCAATGCATACGGACGCCTTACGGCACTACTAACAACAGGGAAACGTCGCGCTCTCAAAGACCAATGCAAAATCTACTATTCAGATCTTATTGAAAACAGCACTGACCAAATTTTGGTAATTCTGCCACCAAGAGTGATCAGTTATGAATTTTTAGAGTACCTGAAGATATTGTCTAAAAATTCGCCTGAACATTGCTACCTTGCCGCCAATTACCAATATGATGGCAATGATGAAAATAAAATTGCCCAACTTGCAGAGCTTTCATCTTTGAGCAATGTTCCTTTGGTCGCGAGCAATGATGTCTATTATCACATCCCAGAACGACGTGTGACTCAAGATATACTAACCTGCATTCGTGAAAAATGTACTATCGAACAAGCGGGCTTTAAGCTTAAAGCCAATGCAGAGCGATACCTTAAACCTCCAAATGAAATGATACGTCTCTTTAGTGCTTATCCAGAAGCAATCGTACATACTACCGAAATAGCAAACAGGTGTTGCTTTTCGCTAGATGAACTAGAACATTGTTACCCAAAAGAATCATCAAAGAATGGTCTTCCTGCTTTCGAACGCCTCGTGCAGCTCTCTAATGAAGGAGCTAAAAAACAATATCCCAATGGCGTGCCAACCAAAATATGCGCCCAACTCAATCATGAACTCCAACTTATCAAACAACTAAACTACGCCCCTTATTTTCTCACTGTTTACGAAATTGTTAGATTTGCTAAATCCCAAAACATTCTCTGCCAAGGTCGTGGCTCCGCAGCCAATTCTTCTGTATGTTATTTTTTAGGAATTACAGCTGTTGACCCCAGCCAAATTGAGCTTCTGTTTGAAAGATTTATTAGCTCAGCACGCAACGAACCACCCGATATCGACATAGATTTTGAACACGATCGCCGTGAAGAGATCATACAACATATCTACTCTAAGTATGGCAGAGATAGGGTTGGTATGACCGCTACCTTCGTGTGCTATCGAGCACGCAGTGCAATTCGAGACATTGGAAAGGCCTTAGGTATTTCATCAGATATCATCAACACCCTCTCCAAAACTATATGGGGTAGCAGCAAACGCCCAGTAAATACTGATGATGTGCTAGAAACAAACCTCAATCCTTTAGACAAAAAACTTCAGCTGGCTCTCAAATTAGCTGAAGAGCTAATAGGTTTTCCCAGGCACTTATCTCAACATGTCGGAGGCCTTGTAATTACACANGACAAGCTCTCTGAAATAGTTCCTATTGGCAATGCTGCTATGAAAAACCGAACAGTAATAGAATGGGACAAAGACGATCTTGATGCTTTANNTATTCTTAAGGTCGATATNCTAGGGCTTGGTATTTTAACATGCATACACCAAAGCTTCGATTTAATTAAAAGTTATTATGGNAAAAAGCTNAGTTTATCTACAATTCCCCAGCACGATCACCAAGTTTATGAAATGCTTTGCAGGGCAGACACCATTGGTGTCTTCCAAGTTGAAAGTCGTGCGCAAATGTCCATGTTACCCAGACTCAAACCAAAAGAATTTTATGATTTAGTTATTCAGGTTGCCATCGTCCGTCCAGGACCAATTCAAGGGGACATGGTGCATCCATATCTACGCAGAAGAAATGGACAAGAAACTATTACATACCCATCTCAGGAACTGTATCAAGTGCTTGGGAAAACACTAGGAGTACCATTATTTCAAGAACAGGCAATGCGGATTGCTGTGGTTGGAGCTGGGTTTACAGCTACGGAAGCAGATTCCTTAAGGCGTGCCATGGCCACCTTTCGTAAGACAGGATTAATCCACAAATTCCGGNAAAAAATGCTTAATGGAATGCAAAGTAAAGGCTATGAAGCCGACTTTGCCAAACGCTGTTTTGAACAGATAGAAGGTTTTGGAGAATATGGATTCCCAGAATCTCATGCAGCAAGCTTTGCCATACTAGTCTACATCTCTGCATGGTTAAAATTCCACTNCCCCGCCGTGTTTGGAGCCTCCTTGTTAAACAGTCAACCTATGGGGTTTTACGCCCCCGCCCAAATTGTAAANGATCTCCAAAACCATGGGGTTGAGGTCAGAGCACCAGACATTAATTTTAGCCAATGGGAATCCACCTTAGAAAAGACCACAGACAAAGAAGCCGTTATGAATAAAGATTCATTGGCACTTCGTCTAGGATTACGCCAGATCAAACATCTTAAGAAAACCGATGCCGACCGAATTATAAGTGTAAGGGGGGTCGGATATAGAAGTATNCATGATCTGCAAANAAGAACAAAACTAAACATAGAATGTCTGAAGATATTAGCAAAAGCTGATACANTTAACTCACTTGGAGTAAATCGCCGCACTGCCCTTTGGAGTGTCATTGCGATTAATAACTCTCACCTCCCACTATTTTCTGATACCACGAATAACATTGAGCTCCATAAAGAAGATGGCTTAATACCACTACCGAAAATGCAAGTAGGCGAAGAAGTCGTGGAAGACTATCGAACTCTCAGATTATCGCTTAAACATCACCCAATGTTTTTCCTTCGTGACAAAATTCCCATGACACCCTTAACAGAAGCTAAAAATTTAATACATATATCCTCCAATCATTTGGTAAAAGTGGCTGGGCTCGTTTTAGTTCGACAAAGACCTAGCACAGCTAAAGGAGTATTGTTTGTTACATTGGAAGACGATACGGGGATCGCCAATATAATCCTTTGGCCTTCTATTTTTGAGCAGTATCGCCGGATTATTATGAACGCTAGGTTGATTGGCGTATCTGGAAAAGTGCAACGCGAAGAAAAAGTCGTCCACATAATAGCCAACCACTTAACCGACCTGACAGATAGCCTGGCGAGGCTCGACAATCCTTCATCTAGATCAGTTAACCACAAGATGCTACTCTGATACTTATTTGCCAACACAAGTCGAAGAAGGAACAAGCTGTGGCAATAGCCACCGACCAACATCACGATCAACTCCATTCTACTCACAATGCACTTGATAAGTTGCAAGAACTCGTGAGGGATGATTTGCTAAGCGTGAACCGAACAATCCTAGACCGGATGCAAAGCCCCGTTGCTTTGATACCCCAGTTGGCCGGACATCTTATTTCCTCTGGTGGTAAGCGGCTCCGTCCAGTCTTAACATTACTATGTGCTCAAATGTGCGGTTATCGTGGGGACAACCATATCCCGCTAGCTGCATGTGTAGAGTTTATCCATACAGCAACCCTCTTACATGATGATGTAGTTGATGATAGCTCATTAAGACGAGGAATCGAATCTGCAAATGCAGTCTGGGGCAACCAAGCGAGTGTCCTTGTTGGTGACTTTCTATTTAGCAGATCCTTCCAGATCATGGTCGAGTGTGGATCCCTGCCAGTACTCGAGATACTTTCCAATGCATCTGCTGTTATAGCCGAAGGCGAGGTCCAACAATTGTCAAATACGAATAATTTAAGTATCTCCGAGAGCGACTGTCTAGCAGTTATTACTGCCAAAACTGCACAATTATTTGCAGCTGCCTGCCAAATCGGAGCAGTNGTCGCCGACCAACCNAAGACCATCTCCCAAGCACTGGAGCATTTCGGCTTAAATTTTGGTATCGGCTTTCAACTAATTGATGACTTAATCGATTATTCGGCCTCCGATAAAACCATTGGCAAGAAAGTGGGAGATGACTTTCGGGAAGGGAAGGTCACTCTACCAGTCCTTCTAACGTACCAAAAAGGATCAAAGGATGAACAAGAATTTTGGAAAAGGACTATAGAACGCGGGATAATCCAGGAGGGCGACCTAGAGTTTGCTATCAAAACAATGACAAAGCATAACATTTTTACAGAGGTTAAATTTCGAGCACAGAAATATATCTCTACAGCCTGCGATCAGCTAACTTGTTTCCCTGAAAGCAAGACAAGAAAGGCCCTAGAAGACGCAGCTAATTTTTCCGTAGCACGGCGTTACTAACCCCACTTACCTGCCCAAAGAGAGTTGCATGGCTGAAACCGCACACATAAACCAACCTCAGAACTCTTCCTTACGCATTATTCTCGGGGCGTAGCTCAGCCTGGTAGAGCGCCATCTTCGGGAGGTGGAAGTCGCTGGTTCAAATCCAGTCGCCCCGACCACCTGCCCCCTACCTCATNCAAACCTACCAAACAAGATTAAATCTTACGACGGCTCCAGTAAGGTGGAACAGTTACCTGCAACGCGCGTTTGCCGCATCTTCCGCCGAAACATATCAGCATCATAACCAAGCCCGCGATGCAAAAGACAACGATTGTCCCAAATGACAACTTGCCCCGCCTCCCAGCTATGCGTGTACACATATTCCTCTCTGGTCGCCTGTTCCAGCAAATCCTCCAAGAGCTCCCGACCAACATGCTCCTCCCATCCCACCACCGATTTAGCATGAGAACCAACATAATAATTTTTCTTACCCGTGCCCGGATTTGTCCGCACTAATTTTTGTCGGGAAGGAGGTAATGAGGCCGCATGATTCGCATCCACTGGAGCCACCTTGGAACGGGAGTAGACATAATCATGAATGACCAACAAAGGCTCCAATAAATCCTTGGTCTCAGTAGAAAGCCGCTCATAAGCTGTCCTAGCACTTGCAAACTGTGTTTCCCCCCCTATAGCCGGCACCTCATATGCACACATCAACGAAAACCGGGTTGGAACCTCGCGGAACGATGAATCGGAGTGCCAAAAATTATTTCCAGAAAGAAACTTTATTTCTTTATGGTTATTGCCAAGAACGCTTCCATCCTCTCGGACATTGCCAATGTCTAAAAAATAATCAACCACCCCATCGCGGCCTAGTCGAAGGTGATTTTCTTCTGGTAAACCCAAAGACCGGGTCAGCCGAAGTTGCGATTCATCGTCCATTTCCTGGTTAGGAAAAACAAGAACTGANTACTTATCCATCGCAGCCTGGATATCTTGAACCATTCTTGGACTCAGGTTCCCGGACAAATTAATGCCAAGGGCTTTTGCTCCAAAATCCTGATGAAGTGCCTCAAAAATCAGATCCGTCATTCAACAAACCTCATAACTCGAAGTAGAAACCTGAGCTCATAGAGGCCAGGAATAACTTTGAACCAATGTTAATCGCGAGTAAAATGCTTACTGAGCTTCAGCCCTTGTTCCTGATACGATGACCCAATGCCACTCCCATACAAACGTTCAGGGATGTCAGTGAGCCTCTCATACGATAACCTTCCAATAACTTGATTATCCTCTATTAAGAACGGCACCTCATGTGAACGCACTTCCAAAACCGCCCGCGTGCCATTCGATTCCGCCTCGCGATAACCGAATCCAGGGTCAAAAAAGCCCGCATAGTGTACTCGGAACTCACCAACCAACGGATCGTAAGGGATCATCTCCGCCGCATGGTCTGGGGGAACAGTGACTAATTCCTTGGACATCAAAATATGAAAATCTCCGGGATTCAAAATTAATTGACCCCCTTCCGAGTATATTGGTTCCCAATACCCACGGACAGAGTACCGATTGATCAAATCAATATCCACTAAGTCCGTATGTTTTCGCGCCTTATAACCCACAACACTTTCATCAGAAGAATTATCAAGATCTACCGACAAGGCAATACCATTATCTATATTAACCTCAGCCTCAGAGCGGTCCACTAAACTCCACTGTTGATGGAGCCTGCGCAAGGACGCGTCACTATGATTCGGATTTCCGCGGCGAAACCGTATCTGGTTTAGGCTGGACCCTTCACGCACCACAACAGTGAACGCCCTTGGAGATATCTCGGCATATAGAGGGCCCGAATAGCCAGCACCCACCCGGTCAAACTCCGTAGCCTCATCAGTTATCAGTCTCGTAAATATGTCCAACCTACCAATAGAACTCTTGGGATTAGCAATCGCAGTAATCCGACTGGGCAGTGCCAATGATTCCTTTAACGGAACTATATATACGCATCCTTTTTCTAAGATGGCACCAGACGCTAACTCAATCTCCCCCATAGAGACATCNCGCAAACCTTCCCGCACACTTCTTTTAGAGCCTGGGAGAAAACTCGAGCGAACTCTGTAGGCAACTCCTCCAAGGCGAAGATCAAGACTTGCCGGTTGTATTTGCCGCGCGTCCACAGGGTCACTGCTCAAAATTTCATGATTCCGAATCATTTCGCCAATAACTTGCGATGGCAACAAGCCCGTACCATTCAAAGAAGCAGGTTCGCGTGCTGGGTCGGAAGCACGTAACAAATCGGACTGGTCACTCATTNTCATTCCTCAANTTATTTACGTGCAAGAGCTGCCATAAATATTTCCAATTCTTGCCATCCAATTCTAGCTCCTCCCACGCTTGAGCAAAAAATCTAACTTTGACAACTGTTCTTTATCACGATGATCANGAGACGTAACCAAGGCATCATCCAATGCGGTTCGGCATCCATGAGGACAGGGAAACCGGTCTTCCAATGTGTGCGGGACCGCCTGCTGGACGAGAGCGCAAGCTTTAGCCGAATTTGACATTAAAACCTGAAGGATAGCCTCAACAGTCACATCCTCATGTTCAGGATGCCAACAGTCGTAATCCGTCACCATCGCAACAGTCGCATAACATATCTCAGCTTCCCGAGCCAGCTTAGCTTCGGGCATATTCGTCATTCCTATTACGTCACAACCCCAGCTTCTATATANATTGGACTCTGCCCTTGTCGAAAATTGAGGCCCTTCCATCGCTAAATATGTTCCACCATTCACTGCTTCAACGCCCGCAGCCTTGGACGCTGAGAACAGTCTAGTCCGTAAACGCTTACACACCGGGTCGCCCAAACTGACATGACCCACAAGGCCCACATCAAAAAAGCTGTTGCGTCGACTAAAAGTACGATCGATGAATTGGTCAACCAATACAAATGTTCCTGGCGACAGTTCTTCTTTTAAGGACCCCACTGCACTCAAAGAAATAATCTGCNTACAACCTGCCATCTTCAAAGCGTATATATTGGCGCAAAAATTGATTTGATTAGGTGGNATTCGATGGCCCTTCCCGTGGCGCGGCAAAAATACAAGATCCTGCTGGCCCAGCTGCGCCAGAGTCACTTCGTCTGAGGCCTCACCAAAAGGCGTAGCAATCCGCTCACGACGAACATTCTGGAGACCCTCCAATTCGTCAATACCACTTCCGCCAATTACGCCTATTATTTCTCCATCTTTTGCGTCCATTGTGACTTCCTTGGTCATCATTGTTTCACAATCCCGGCAAACCCCTCAATCTTCTATACTTAAAAGCTCCACTTCGAATATCAGTGTGGAGTTAGGCGGTATTAATCCTCCTCCTACCTCTCGATCACCATAGCCCTGCTCAGGTGGAATGGTGAGCCTCCGAACCCCGCCCACTTGCATACCTACGAGGCCTCTGTCCCAGCCCTGAATAACCTGACCCGATCCCAACCGGAAGCTAAAAGGAGCCCCTCTNTCGCGTGAACTATCNAACTTTTTCCCGCTAGCTAACCAACCTGTGTAGTGGACGAAGATCGCGTCACCACTTTGTGCCGCCTGGCCCATACCAACAGTTATGTCCTCTACCTCTAAATATTCCGCCCGGGGGGCGCTCATTCCCAATAAGAGCACCGCGAATATTANAGCCAATCGTGCCATGTTCACTCCTGTTATCCGCAAAATAGCCATCCTTATTATCCCAAACTGCCATCAAATCGGGGGTTTCACCAGAGATTATTTGCCGACCAACCACTGAATTATTCAGATACGGCCAAAAAAAAGATATTATTCTTGTCGGTTATCAGCTTTTATAGGGCCCAAGGCAACCTCGAAACTGAACACTATGTTGGATAAGATTGTGAACGATTTTACGGTCCAAATTAATAGAATAATTACCCCAAGCGAATTTGAGTTTGCACCAATCTTCAACGTAGCCGTTCCCTTTATTGACAGACATCTTACGGAACACAGAGGGGGGAAAGTCGCCATACGTACTAAGACTAACTCTGTCACCTATCAAGAGCTTGCAGAACAAGTAAACCGATGTGGCAACATGTTGCTAGACAAAGGACTTAAGCCAGGTCAAAGACTATTGATGATCATCAAAGATACAGAGGCTTTCTTGTATCTTTTTTGGGGCGCCATAAAGGCAGGTATAATTCCAGTTCCAACAAACACCCTCCTACGGCATGGCGACTACGCATATATGATCGATAAAACCCAGTGCAAAGCACTATGCTATTCTGCAGAATATGAGAGTGAAATCTCAACCGCCTTAGACAAGTCATCTCACAAACCAGAACTTTTGCTAGTAGAGGGAATTACACCTTCAGAGCAAAATTCGCTAGAAAAAGTACTAGCAAGCAGTAGTGCCGAGCTTGAACCCCACCCTGCTACCGCTGACACAGATTGCTTTTGGCTCTTTTCATCGGGTTCCACTGGCCGTCCGAAGGCTGCGGTGCATCGCCATCGCGATATGGTGGTTACCAGCGAGCTGTATGGAGTTGGCTGCCTCAGCATTCACGAAGAAGACATTTTTTACTCCGCGGCCAAGCTGTTTTTTGCGTACGGGCTAGGCAACGCGATGACATTACCTTTGTGGATCGGAGGAACTATCATCCTAGACCATCAAAAACCAACCCCCGCACTAACCTTTGAAAATATCTCAAGGCACTCTCCAACGTTGTATTTTGGTGTACCGACCCTTTATGCATCCCTACTTAATCATTTTGATGAACTTCCCTCCAAACCAAATTTGAAATCTATACGTGCATGCATCTCCGCTGGGGAAGCTTTGCCAGCTGATATTTTGCTGCGTTGGAAAGAACGGTTTGGATTAGACATACTTGACGGGATCGGATCCACTGAGGCCCTGCACATATTTATCACTAATCGCCTTAACCAAACAATTCCTGGGGCAAGCGGCCTGGTCGTACCAGGATACGCTGCACGGATATTGGATGAAAATGATCAAGACCTTGGCCCTGGCAAGGTGGGACGCCTAGTAGTTAAGGGACCGTCAATCGCTCGATGTTACTGGGAAGATGACGAGCAAACTTCGCGAACCATGAAAGGAGAATGGCTAGAAACGGGAGATACCTACGTAAAGGACCAGGACAATGTTTTCACATACTGTGGCCGGACTGACGATATGATGAAAGTTGGCGGGATTTGGTGCTCTCCCTTTGAAATAGAGTCAGAACTTGTCTCACACCCATCGGTATTAGAATGCGCTGTTGTGGCACAACGAGATGAGGCTGGGCTCGTGAAGCCCTCGGCGTTTATTGTTTTGAATGACCGTAGTGAAGAAAGTGAATCGCTTAAACAAGAGCTTACCAGTTATTTGCGTAACAACTTAGCCCCCTATAAGTTTCCAAGGTGGATAAAATTTGTAGTCGATTTACCGAAAACTGCTACCGGCAAGGTTCAAAGATTCAAACTGAGAACCTCCCAAGACATATAAAATTTGATGAGGAAGAAATATCGGCAGACCATTTGGGCAGGAAGCCACGCAATCTGCTGTGAGTGGATCAATTCATCTACTTATGGAATGCCCACCTTAGTATTTTTGCACGAAGGCTTGGGCAGCATCCGACAATGGCGTGATCTTCCTGCACAATTGGGCGAAATACTGAATTTTAATGTCTTAACTTTCGATCGCTTTGGNCANGGCTNNTCCGCTCGTTTAGCCCCCCCCTTACCNCAGNCCACTGAATTATTTTCANNCNGAAGCNGAAACTACTATCCCTGACCTATTAGACAAATTCTGTATCTCAGATGCGGTGTTAATGGGACACAGTGACGGTGCTACTATCGCAATACTAGCTGCTAGCAGTGGTGATAAACGTATTCGCGCAGTCGTCGCAGAAGCAGGACACTGGTTTGTAGAAAAGCAAACTCTGTCCAGCATCAAAAAGCTATTAGCCCAATGGTCTCACTCAAATCTTCGCCAAAGGCTAACTAAATATCACGGCGAAAATGTTGAGGGAATGTTTCTAGGTTGGACAAACCTATGGCTAAATCCATCTTTTGCCGCGTTTGATATCCGCTCAAAATTATCAAGCGTAAACTGTCCTGTTTTAGCCATACAGGGAACCAATGATCAGTACGGAAGTCTGGACCAACTTCGATCACTGAATAGCATAAATGGTAACCTCAGTAGCCATACCTTTAGTGACTGTGGTCACCACCCACATTTAGAACTTCGCAAAAGCTACCTCAAAAATGTTGAAAACTTCGTGTCTGCCCACCTACAACGTTGACAATGCAAAAAGTTTAGCCATCTTTGGAAGCAAAGTTAGACCAAACCGTACTACAAATAAAAGCTTGAGTAAGCGGAGAACCAGTTTGATAAAATTCGGCATAGACACACTAAAGACCAAGCGCACCCTTGAAGTTGATGGGAAAAAGTATGATTANTATGACCTTGAAGNAGCGGGAGAATCCAAACTTGGCGACATTTCTCGCCTGCCGTTTTCCCTAAAGGTTTTGCTCGAGAATTTGCTTCGTTTTGAGGACGGCATATCTATCACCGTCAAACATTTAGAAGCCCTCACCTCGATATTGAAGGGCAACANAGTAGACCAAGAAATCGCCTACAGGCCCGCCCGTGTCCTGATGCAAGACTTCACCGGAGTACCCGCAATAGTTGATCTCGCTGCGATGAGAGATGCCATGGGAAATCTCGGAGGTGACTCTAATAAAATTAACCCCCTCTCCAGAGCCGACCTGGTTATCGATCATTCCGTCCAAGTAGATAAATCCNGTTCTCTCAGCGCATTCCAAGCAAATGTAGACATTGAAATGTCCCGCAATAGAGAACGGTATGAATTCCTGCGTTGGGGCCAACGAGCCTTCAACAATTTTAACGTAATACCTCCGGGAACAGGCATTTGCCATCAGGTCAATCTTGAACACTTAGCACAAACGATTTGGACCANAAAAGTGGGTGACACGGATTTTGCCTTTCCAGACACTTTAGTCGGAACGGATAGCCATACTACCATGGTAAACGCATTAGCCGTTCTAGGTTGGGGGGTGGGCGGAATTGAAGCCGAAGCCGCAATGTTGGGGCAACCCATATCGATGCTGATTCCTGAAGTTATAGGAGTACGTTTAACAGGAAATCTTCTTGAAGGAAGAACAGCAACAGATCTAGTACTAGCCATCACAGAAATGCTCCGCAAGAAAGGCGTAGTAGGAAAGTTTGTGGAATTCACAGGACCAGGTCTGGACGAATTGGCGTTAGCCGACAAGGCGACAATATCGAACATGGCACCAGAATATGGCGCGACTTGTGGTTTTTTCCCGGTTGACCAAGAAACTTTAAACTATCTGAACTTATCCGGCCGCCCAGAAACACATGTGAAACTTGTAGAAAAGTATTCGAAGGTTCAAGGACTTTGGCGTGACAATTCCACACCAGAACCNGTATTNACTGAAATTTTCGAGTTAAATATGAANTCCGTTGANCCCAGNCTGGCAGGCCCGAAGCGTCCACAAGATAGGATCAANTTNCACAACGCCAAGGTAGCTTTTAAGCAATTGCTTGATGATGCGCCACAATCCAGAGCAACGGACATGTCCGTGACAAATGGAGACATCGTAATAGCTGCAATTACCAGCTGCACGAATACGTCTAATCCCAGCGTAATGGTTGCTGCGGGGCTTTTGGCTCGCAAGGCCCGTAAACTTGGACTGACTATCAAGCCATGGGTCAAAACATCTCTCGCGCCCGGTTCCAAAGTTGTAACTGACTATCTCATAAACTCGGGCCTTGATGAGGATTTGGACCATATGGGATTTAACCTCGTCGGCTACGGCTGCACAACCTGCATAGGAAATAGCGGCCCATTAAATCCGCAAATTGAGTCCCAAATCCGCGCCAACAAGACAATTGTAGCTTCTGTCTTGTCAGGCAATAGAAACTTTGAGGGCCGTGTCCATAGTCTGACACAAGCAAATTATTTGGCTTCACCCCCATTAGTTGTCGCGTACGCCCTAGCCGGCTCCATGCTCGTTGACCTATCGTCTGAGCCCCTGGGAATAGGATCAAATGGCCATCCCGTATACCTAAAAGATATATGGCCCTCTTCCGAAGAAATTCAGAACACCATTGAGAATTCTTTATCACCTGAGATGTTTAAAAACCAATATGCCCGCGCGACGGAGGGAGATAGCAGTTGGCGCGAGATCAAAACACCAGAGGGCCAAACCTACACATGGCCGGAGTCAACTTACGTCCAAAAACCGCCCTATTTTGCCAATATCCAGAAAACCCCCGAGAAAGTGGAAAATATCTTGGGTGCAAGAATTCTTGCCCTACTGGGCGATAGCGTGACGACGGACCACATCTCACCAGCCGGAGCCATACCCTCAGATGGTCCCGCAGGGATGTACCTCAATGAATTAGGGGTTGAGAGCCACGAATTTAACTCTTTTGGAGCCAGAAGAGGCAACCACGAAGTAATGGTACGCGGGACCTTTGCAAACATCCGGCTACGCAATGAAATGGCAAAGGGCACCGAAGGTGGTTGGACCACATTGATGCCAGAAAATAAGCTTATGACCATTTTTGACGCCGCGATGCATTATGCAGAGACCGAAACCCCATTAGTAGTNGTGGCTGGCAAAGAATATGGGACCGGTTCTTCACGGGATTGGGCAGCCAAGGGCACAAAACTACTTGGGGTTAAAGCAGTAATCACCGAGAGCTACGAGAGAATCCACCGCTCTAATCTTGTCGGCATGGGCNTCTTACCACTCTGTTTCCAGAATGGCACAAACCGCTCTTCACTAGAACTTGATGGAAGTGAGTCGATTGAAATTCTCGGCATCGATAAGGGAATTTCTCCGAAAATGGAGTTATCATGCCGCATAATTCGCGCAACGGGCAAATCCGAAGAAATACCAGTTATCTGCAGAATAGATACCCCCAATGAGGTGGACTACTATTTGCATGGCGGAATACTGCCCTACGTATTACGACAACTTGTCGCAGCTGAAGAATAACACAGCGCCATTAAAGGGTGATGGTAAAATAAAAATAGCTAACTCTTTCCTATGGACTTTGACATCATTGCCGTAAGGCGTTTAGCGAAAGCGGCGGGATCTGAAATAACGTCCCCCTCAATAATCTTGGCCTGATCCAGCAATAACTCTGCCGCCCCGATAAGGGTTGGGTCGGAAGGTCGCTCCGCTGCTATCTCTGCTAAGGACTTAATTAGATCATTCCCAGGATTGATTTCCAAAACCCTCTTAGATATCTCCTGGATCTGGTTTTGTTGCTTCAACAAGCGTTCTAAATGGACATCCATGCCGCCTTCATCAGCTACCAAACAGACTGGGCTATCAGTTAACCTATCCGAAACGCGGACATCCTTTACATTTTCACCCAGAGCGAGCTTGAACGCTCCCGTCAGGCTCGCAATTTTTGCCTCCATCTCTGGGGTCTTCTTATCTTTTTCTTCAGCTTTTTCTGAAGCAAATTTTGAGAGATCGATATCTCCACGGGTAACTGACAAAAGCTTCGTACCCTCAAACTCTTGCACGACGCTAGTCCAGAATTCGTCGACTGCATCATCAAAAAAGACAACCTCAATCCCCCTAGCCACTAGGGCCTCTATTTGTGGACTATTTTGCAACGAAGCTAGATTCTCACCAGAAATATAATAAATTTCCTTCTGACCATCTTTCATACGCTCCAAATAGTCACTCAAGGTAGTCAAGCCTTCAACAGCACTAGATTTAAAATGCAACAACTTAACTAATCGTTCTCTATACGAGGCATCTTCATAAATTCCCTCCTTCAAAACGGCACCGAAATTATTCCAAAAATCAGTAAACTCTTCCGGGGCCTTAGAAGCCTTCTTCTCTAGTTCGTCAAGAATACGCTTCACAAGCGCTGTTCGTATCTTGGACACCACTGGATTCTGTTGCAGCATTTCCCGGCTGACATTGAGCGGCAGGTCTTCAGAGTCTACAATTCCTCTTACAAATCGCAGCCAGGCCGGCATCAAATCCGAGCAATCGTCCGTAATAAAAACACGCTTTACATAAAGCTTAACACCATGCTTACGGGCAGGATCAAAAAGATCAAAAGGCTTTGCTGATGGTATAAACATAAGATTAGTGTACTCAAGGCGGCCTTCCGCCTTATTGTGCAAAGTGAGCCACGGCTCATCAAAGCTGTGAGCAACATGATGGTAGAATTCNGCGTATTGTTCTTCAGTGATTTCCTTTCGCGGCCTCATCCAGAGGGCCGCTGCGTTATTTATTTTCTCCGCCTCATCATCTCCAAATGTACCTAATCTTATTGGGATGGCCACATGGTCAGAATAAGTCGTGATTATTTCCNTAAGCCGATTTGAATCTAGAAACTCGCTTTCACCCTTTCTGAGATGAAGCTCGATAATAGTACCTCGCGTCCTCCTATTCGTGGGACTAACTGAAAATTCCCCCGTCCCTTCAGACACCCATTTCCAGGCTGTCTCNTCCCCAGCCTTCGCACTCGACACCTCAACTCTATCCGCTACCATAAAAGCAGAGTAAAAACCGACCCCAAATTGGCCTATCAAATTTACGTCTTTTGTAGAATCACCAGTAAGCTGTTCGGCAAATGCCGCAGTCCCTGATTTTGCAATAGTCCCAAGATTGGCAACCAGTTCATCATGATCCATCCCTATCCCATTATCGGCGATGACAATTGTCCGTGCCTTTTTTTTAACAGAAATAGTTATATGAAGATCTGGGTCTTCCTCAAGCAACGAAGGCTTAGTGATTGCCGCATAACGTAACCTATCACAGGCATCCGAGGCATTGGAGATTAGCTCTCGGAGAAATATCTCTTTATTACTGTATAGCGAATTCACAACAAGATTCAGGACCTTACCTACCTCGGCTTGAAAGGCGCGAGTTTCGCTCGTTGCCACCGCTTCCTGGTCATGACTTCCACCTTTTACCATTTACTACCCCCTTCTGTTAAGCTTGCTCCTAATCCCTTAAAACCCAGCCATGCCGAGGCACCTTGCTTCCATATGTGATCTCATGACGCTCCGGTCAAGTCCCTGAGAAAAACTTGCCTTCGCTGGCCGGACCGGCCATCTTTGAACCGAGCTATGAAGAATGCAGATAGAACGTAAAATTACGGCCGTCCTGGGCCCTACGAACACTGGCAAAACCCACCTTGCCATAGAACGAATGTTGGGCCATAGAACCGGCATGATTGGCTGCCCATTGCGCCTACTTGCCCGCGAGATTTACGATAAAGTGGCTGCCGTAAAAGGACCAACTAATGTCGCATTAATCACAGGCGAGGAGAAAATAGTACCCAAAAATCCTAGGTTCTATATTTGCACAACAGAATCTATGCCAACCGAGAAATTAGTTGATTTTTTAGCCGTAGATGAAATCCAATTAGCTGCAGATCCGGAACGGGGACACGTTTTTACCGACAGAATGCTGCACGCACGAGGAGTTGAGGAAACCATGTTTCTGGGCTCATTGACAATAGAAAGTATGATTAAAGCCCTCATACCGAGAGCTGAAATAATATCCCGGCCGCGCTTCTCCAAGCTTACCTATTCAGGCGAAAAGAAATTAACTCGGCTACAACCACGAACCGCCATAGTAACTTTTTCAGCATCCGAGTTATACCTGATGGCAGAGAGNATTCGCCGTCTACGGGGCGGGAGTGCCGTAGTTTTAGGCGCCCTTAGTCCCAGAACCCGAAATGCCCAAGTGGAAATGTTTGAAAACGGCGAGGTAGATTATCTAATTGCAACTGATGCCATCGGTATGGGGTTAAATCTTGACGTTCACCACGTTGCCTTTGCACAACTAAAAAAATTTGATGGTCGCCGGCGCCGTTCATTGATAGCAGCGGAAATTTCCCAGATCGCAGGACGTGCCGGACGATATAGTCGGGATGGCACCTTTGGCTCTACGGCCGGAGCAGGGCCTATACCTGACAAGATTGTGTCCGCAGTAGAAGAGCATGAGTTTCCAGAACTAACACATATCTATTGGAGGAACCGCGACCTTAGATTTGAGTCTACAAACCTTTTGCTTGAGTCTCTTGAGGAGAACCCCGCCTCAACCTTGCTCTTAAAACCCCACAATGCTGAAGATACACGTNCCCTCCGCGCTTTAATTGTAGACCCTGCTGTGAAAGCTAGAGCTACCAGCCAGGATTCTATTTCCTTGCTGTGGGAGGTCTGCAGAATTCCTGACTTTCAACAGATTCTTAGTGATGCACATTTTCAGTTGTTAAAAGAAATATTTTTGCATCTTTCGGGACCAACAGCCAGTCTACCAGACGACTGGGTGCAAAAGATGTCTAGGCGTTTAGATCAAACAACTGGCGATATTGAGACCCTGGCAGGAAGAATCGCCCACATCCGAACATGGAACTATATCGCTAATCGACCCGATTGGGTGAGTGATCCTCAAAGTCTACAAAATACAACCCGCCAGATAGAAGACCGACTATCGGACGCCCTTCATGAAAGACTAACCCAGCGGTTCGTTGACAGGAGAACAAGGACAATCGTCACTGGCTATGGTGCTTCTGGGCAGGAATCTGTAACTATAAAACCTGAGGGCAGCTTGAGTGTAGCTAGTGAGACCGTGGGCAGAATTCAGGGCATTAATTTTGTATTGGGCGATAACGGCACTTCCTCACCAACTGGGGTATTAGAAAATACCATCCGGGGGGCCGTGAGCTCTAAATTACGCCAGCAGGTCGATCTACTGTGCCAATCAAATAACCGAGAACTCACTCTGCTCCCAAACTTTACAATAAATTGGGAAGGAGGTGCGGCAGGCCGACTACAAGCCGGCAAGTCCATATTAAAGCCGAAAATAACCTCAATAAGTAATGANATGATTGATAGCCAAACGCGCGATCGCATTCAACAACGTCTTCAAAGTTGGTGGGAACAATACCTTGCCTCGATGTTTAAGCCTTTGTTTCGTATTATGAACCTAGCGTCTTCTGGGCCTTCCCGTGCCATCGCTTTTCGTTTACTAGAAGGCTTGGGGAATACACCTCGCGACGAATGCCAAACTTTAATAAATGCTCTCACACCAGAAGAAAAAGGGTTACTTACCAAGTCGAATGTGCGATTTGGACGATGCAACCTATTCGTCCCAACTATGCTCAAAACCCGAATCATTTCCCTGAGAGATCAACTCTGGCAATTATATTCGGCCACAAAAACACCTCCGCCCAAAGGGGGACGCGTCACTATGAAGGTAGCCCAAGGTGTGAATCCTAACTATTACTATTCGATAGGGTACCAACCTTTGGGGCCTTTGGCCTTACGGGTCGATATATTGGAACGTCTTAGTGCAAAACTACGCCAAAAAGGTCNATCAGGCACTTTTGAGTTGGACCCAGCTTTAATTTCTCTAGTTGGCATACGAAAGGCAGATTTTGAGGAAATNCTAGGCCGACTTGGCTACCAACAAGTTAATATTTCTGAACCAGCGCAATGCTCTAACGAAAAAAATATAACTCCCAACAGAAATAATTCCCCAATCTATAAAAAAAGTTCCACTTATGGAGCCATTTCTAAGAAAAATCGCAAAAACAAACGGAAGAGTGGNACATCCAAAGTCACCCCAAATCCCAACNTTTCTCCCTTCGCTGTGCTGGAAAATCTGAAATTCCCCAAGAAATGACAGNCCTAATATTGAAAAACCCGGATACTCCAGGGNTAAGATTGGATAAGTGGCTATGGTATGCCAGATTCCTAAAATCCCGAACGAGCGCGAGCAAGCTATGTTCCTCGGGAAGCGTTCGCATCAATAGTCAACGAACCCTCAAAGCACACTCTTTGGTGCGTGTAGGAGACGTTTTAACCTTCCCNCAAGGAAACAGGATACGGGTTGTCCGAATAATGCAATTAGGAAAACGCAGGGGGCCCGCCGCAGAGGCAGAAGAGCTCTACAGTGAGCTAGGAAGCACTGAAACCCAGAAAGAATTGATAACAAAACATCCGGGTGGGCGCCCAACCAAAAAAGATAGGAGAGACATAGAGCGTTTTAAGAACTTCAATACCTAGCAAGGACCCGCTCCTCTCCACTATTCGGAGACAAGCGCCCGCCACCCGATGTCTCGTCTGTAAAATCCAGAAGGCCAGTCTATTAGCCCAATCGCATCATAAGCTTTTCTCTGTGCTTCAGCGACACTGTCTCCCAGGGCCGTAATACCCAATACCCGGCCGCCAGCGGACAAAATCCTGCCATTCTCTGATATAGTTCCTGAATGGAATACGTATACCTCATCCAATCCATCAAGCTTATCTAGGCCACCTATCTCAGCGCCAGTTGCGTAAGAACCTGGATAGCCGTTAGAAGCCATCACCACATTAAGCGCTGTTTGCGGTTTCCAGCGCACATTGAACTTGTCGAGCTCACCATCTCTAGTAGCCAACAAAGCGGCAACCACATCAGACATCAACCTTGGTACGATAACCTGACACTCAGGGTCTCCAAACCGCACATTAAATTCTAATACTTTAGGTCCAGATTCTGTAAGCATTACGCCCGCGTAAAGTAGCCCTGTGTATGGACACCCCTCTGCAACCATCGCGTCGGCTACTGGCTGGATAATGCTGTCTAAAATGTACGCCTTAACCTCTTCATCGACGACAGGTGTCGGAGAATAAGCGCCCATTCCACCTGTATTCAATCCCACATCTCCTTCTCCAACAGCCTTATGATCCTGAGCGCTAGCTAATGGAAGCACTGAATTACCATTAACAAGGGCAAAATAACTAGCTTCCTGACCAACCAGGCACTCTTCGACTACAACCGACGCCCCTGCCTCACCAAACTGGCCACTCATCAACTGTTTAACAGCCTCCTCAGCCTCTTCCAGGGTTTTGGCAACAATAACTCCCTTTCCTGCAGCAAGGCCATCGGCTTTAACCACCAGCGGAGCTCCACACTTGCGAACATAAGCTAGGGCCTCCTTGGTCGACCAAAACTGCCGATACTGCGGGCCGGGAATTCCATATCTCTGACACAAGTCTCTTGCATAACCCTTTGACGCCTCCAATCTCGCTGCCTTTGCGGACGGGCCAAACGCTGCAATGCCGGCACGCTCTAGATCATCCACCAAACCCGCGGCCAGAGGCGCTTCGGGACCCACAACAACAAAATCAATATCTGTTTGTTTGGAAAAGTCCAATATTCCTTGAGCGTCATCNGCCTCTACAGGCACACAAATTGCACTCCCCGCGATACCTGCATTANCAGGAGCGCAATAAACCTCCGAACAAAGCGGCGAAGAAGAGATTGCCCAACATAACGCGTGTTCTCTCCCACCCGACCCAACTACTAGAATTTTCATCTACTGCACCAATTTATTTTTGTACCTAACCTTAACACGTTCCACTGAAAATAAGGCCACCAATCTCCATAAACATATCCTTTTTTAAGATCGTCTTTAAAAACCCATATTAAAGCGATATTATGAAATTCATGATTGATGGACAATCTTGATGTCTGACCAAAAGACTCCCAAAAATAACGTCCCCGAGTATAGTGTCAGCGAAATTTCCACGGCTCTTAAAAAGGTCGTTGAAAGCAGTTTCGAAAAGGTTCGTATTCGGGGTGAAATCTCGGGTTTTAAACTTGCGGATTCTGGCCACGTTTACCTCAAACTCAAAGATGATTTATCCGTGATAAACGGCGTTATGTGGCGCTCCACCGCTGCACGCCTTAACTTTAACCCCGAAGACGGCTTAGAAGTCGTGGCACAAGGCCGGGTCACAACCTATGCAGCTCGCTCGCAATACCAAATAGTTATTACCCAACTAGAGCCAGCGGGAATTGGCGCCCTGTTGGCCCTCCTCGAAGAACGTCGAAAGAAGCTAGCGTCGGAAGGTTTGTTTGACCAAGACAGAAAAAAGGCCATCCCATATATCCCGAATACAATAGGAGTTATCACTTCTCCCACAGGTGCAGTATTAAGGGATATATTACATCGTTTACGCGATCGCTTCCCCAGGCCAATTGTTGTTTGGCCAGTACTAGTCCAAGGCAACAACTCTGCTAAACAAGTCGCCGCCGCAATACAGGGTTTCAATAATCTCCGCGCCGGCTCTTCTACCCCTAAACCCGATGTCCTTATCGTGGCCCGCGGCGGCGGGAGCATTGAAGATCTCCTCGCTTTTAACGAAGAAATAGTAATACGGGCAGCATCAGAGAGCTCCATTCCTCTAATTAGTGCGATTGGACATGAAACTGATACCACCCTATTAGATTTTGTCGCAGATGTAAGAGCTCCAACTCCAACGGCTGCGGCGGAAATGGCAGTGCCCGTTCGTTCCGAATTGGTCAGCAGCGTTTCGGAGCTAGAACGTCAGCTCCTGGCCACCATCCAGCGTACTATTTCTGAAAACAAACGCGACATTGACATTTTGGGAGGCTCTTTGCCTTCCTCGGATCGTATCATTGAGGATGCCATATTAAGACTAGATGACCGTGCTGAGACTATGTCCAGGATCTTCTCATTTTATTTCACGAATCTAACCCAACAACTTGAAAAAGCTAAAGTGCAAGTTCCACACCCACAGCAAAAAGTCGATCAATATGTTCAAAAACTACAATTCAGGGTGAAAGAGCTCTCTGTAGCCGGAGCACAGATCCTTCGGTCATACCTTGAAGAGTACCTGCACTGGGCCAGAGATAACCGCCTAGAGGGGGCCCTGACTCGAATAATTGGCGAAAAATCCCACGCCGTTCTCTCAAGCAAAAATCTTTTAGAAAGTTATAGTTATAAAAATGTTTTAGCTCGTGGCTATGCAGTGGTTCGGAATAATAAAAATGATCCGGTAACTCGCTCTAGAGAGTTACAGTCCCTAAAGTCCGCAAAAATTGAATTTGCGGATGGCGAGTCAAAAGTACTAGTTAAGGGAGCCCATTCTTCGACCAAGAAAAAAAGACGTGTGACCAAGCTCAAAGACGAAACGCAAAGAAATTTACTATGAAAGCCAGCATAGCAGCTTTTCTACTGGCAGAATGTCTAATGCTAGATGTTGTTATATGTGGGGAGCTCACAGTACCCAAAAACCTCCAACAAGGTGATCTTGTTTTAGCAGTTGTTACCCCAGGATCTCTTGTCACTGTGGATGAAAAAAATGTTCGTGTTGACAAGGACGGACACTTTGTTTTCGGTCTTGGCTGGGATCATCCGCCAAATCTAAAAATCCGCGCATTACATCTAGATGGCACAACTTCTCTAAGAATATATCCTGTAGTTCAAAGAGAATATGGTGAACAGCATATAGAAGGTTTACCAGGGGTGTTGGTCAAACCTAGTGACACATTTTTAGAGCAGATCAAATTAGATAGAAGCCTAGTGCGACAGGCGAGGCTAAATGACACACCGATCAATTTTTTTCGTTCTGGAATTATTTGGCCCGTCAAAGGAAAAATAACCGGGGTTTATGGCACACACCGCATACTGAATGGGGAAGTGCGAGCCCCACACTACGGGATAGATATTGCAGCAAAAAGTGGAACAAAAATTGTAGCTACTGCTGATGGAACAATCCAACTGGCAACCGACCTACTCCTTTCTGGCAAGACTGTAATCGTTGATCATGGGCATGGCATAAGCTCAACGTATCTGCACATGAAAGAAATCTCTGTATCAGCAGATCAGTTTGTGCGTCGAGGGGAATTAATTGGGTATGTAGGGAGTACGGGACGCTCCACTGGCCCGCATTTGGACTGGCGTATCAATTGGTTCCACAAGAGGATCGACCCTCAACGGGCACTAGCTATTTTCGGGTTAGGAGAAGAGCAAAACTAGGTCTATTCAAACACCTCCAGCGGCCACCGCCGGTGCAACCATAGCCATTGCTCTGGCTTATCAACAATCCAATCAGAAAATAATTTATTAATGTCCTCTGTTAATCGCTTCTTGTCTGCCTCTATATCGCCTGAATCCCGCACCAACATAGGCGGCAAAACTGTGACCCTAAAATAGGCACCAGACAGCCGCTCCACCCTGGCTGGGACTATAGGAACCTTGAATCGTATAGCGAGAGCTGCGGGCGTATCCGTTGTCATCGCGTCTTGTCCCAAGAATGGAACCATTACTCCCTCATTATACTTTTGATCAATTAACATTCCCACGTGGTCTCTATCTTGCAACCCTTTAATTAACGCTCGCACTCCACCTATGCTCTTAGGATGCTGTGTCCCTCCGATTTTACTACGCGTGTTAATAAGTAATTTCTCAACATGAGGATTATTTGCCGACCTATATAAGCTTAACAATGGCAAACCACATTCGGCTGACACAGAGGAAAGCAATTCCCAATTACCCATGTGTCCAGAAACCATTATAGCGCCAACATTATCGCCAGTAAGCTTTTGGACATGCTCTCGACCCAATAACTCAATACGGGGATTAGGGCTAGTACAATCAATGTTATTAAGGTGAGGGTATTCACCAACTACGCGTCCTAGGTTATTCCACATACCCTTCAAAACTACATTAACTTCTCGTTCTGACCAGTCAGGAAAGATCATTGTGATATTATGTTTTGCAATGGAGTGCTTACCCAACTTGGGCCCAATTAATTCGGCAAGCCAGCCCCCGGCAGACGAAGCCACATCCAAAGATAACTTCTTAAAAATTGATAGTAATATCCATATAATTAAATATTCAAATCCATACCGAAAGTTGCGGCCTAGTAGCGAAAACTTTGCCACCTTAAATTCCCTCTATTTCAATCAGTTTAACCACTATAGAGTCCAAAGCTTGTTCATCATCCCATACCACTTCTACTGGAATTGCCTCAACTAAACTCTGAGTCAAAAATGGAAGGCGCACCTTATCTTTTTCTGTTGTCACCAAAACTGCACCAATACTTTCCGCCTCCGTTTGAAGGTCGTAAATCTCCTCATCTGTGTAAGGGTGGTGATCTGGAAAAGAAATTGATCGAACCACATCACAGTTAAGCATTTCTAAAGTGGAGAAGAATTTCTCTGGTCTGCCAATACCAGCAAAGGCTAATACAGATTTACCATCTAAGCCGCCAAACTCTTTTTTGACTGTTAGATGACCAGTTAATACGGGTATGCCATGCGGTAACGTACTCTGGATATCTTGGTTTTCGCCTCCCAAAAATACAACTAAATCCGCACGCCTACATCCACTAGATACTGTTTCACGCAAAGGCCCAGCTGGCATTACACGCTGATTACCAAACCCATACTCCGAATCAATAACCAAAATAGAAAAATCTTTTGCCATCGAAAAATTTTGAAAGCCGTCATCCATAAGCAAAACTTGGGCTCCGTCTATTTCTGCTAACTGACCACCAGAGACTCTATCTACACTCACCCAAGTAGGCGCCGCCCCAGCGAGCAATAAAGCCTCATCACCCACATCCTCGGCGCTATCCGTAGCCGTATTAACCCGGTGAGGACCTTTAATGCGGCCACCATAACCCCGTGATAAGCAGTGCACGTTGAGTCCACGCTGTTTCAACATTCCAGCTAGGGATAAAACTATGGGGGTCTTGCCGGCCCCTCCTACAACTAAATTACCCACACAAATGACAGGAATTGAAATCCGTTTAGGACGAGCACAGGCCACCCGCAATGAAGCAACCACGCCGACAATTTTGCCAACAGGCGCCAGCAACTCGGAAAGTAATGAGCGGTTGCTCCAAAATGCGGGTAATGGCATCAAGTTAACCCCAAGACAACCTTGTTGAATGTGGAATGGTTTCTATAATTCGTGCGTATACGTCGTCCAAAATATTGTCTCTTGCCGATATAGCACTTTTTTGCTTTGCACGTAGCTCCGCAAGTAAATGTGGAGATTCCAAAAGCTCAGAAATTTTATGAGCCAAAGATGGTGCTGATCGCACAGAAACCAATGCATTTTGAGATGCTAAATCGGAAACAATTTGACTAAAATTAAACATATGAGGGCCTACAAGCACGACAGAGCTCAACTGAATGGCTTCAAGTGGATTTTGCCCACCATGCGGTACGAGGCTTCCACCAACAAAGGCAATTGGGCATATTTCATAAAAAATGCCCAATTCTCCCAAGCTATCTCCTATATAAATCTCCGTCTCTTCAGTAATTTCTTCTCCACGACTCCTTACCGCCACCGCAATACCTAAATCCAATGAAGATCTTTCCATACTAGCGCCAGCAATGGGATGACGGGGCACAACTATAGTTAGCAAATTTGGGAAACGCCTCCTAGTTATGACATGAGCATCACACAGCAAAGAAAACTCGCCCGGATGCACGCTAGCCGCTAGCCAACACGGCCTGCCTCCCAATCTAGAATTTATTTTAGCTAGTTCGATTGTATCAATCTTCAGGGGGGGAGAAGAATATTTAAGGTTGCCAGTAACCACCGGTTCAACCGCGCCCAGCGCCCTATAACGATCAGCATCTCCCGGAGTCTGAACTAACACTCTGCTAAAACCTTCAAGTAAGGGCCGCACCAAACAGCCAAAAATTCGCCAATGGCGAAAAGATTTCTCAGAAATTCTGCCTTGAACAAGGAAAGTTGGAATACCTCGTCTCTGAACTGCGGTTAACAAGTTCGGCCACAACTCAGATTCAACCCATATAGCCACATCAGGATTCCAATGCTCTAAAAACGAATTTATTTCTCCAGGCCTATCAATCGGTATGAACTGATGGAATAATTTGCAAGACAAATTCTTTTCCAAAATTTCTGCTGAAGACCGGGTGCCTGTCGTTATAAGGACATTGGTTAACTGAAAATTAACGAGGAGACGTTCTACTAGAGGTAAAATGGATATGGTTTCGCCAACACTGGCCGCATGCACCCAAATAATCGGTCCGACGGGGCGAGGCATGGATATACGACCAAATCGCTCACCTATACGTTGTCCATCCTCCTTCCCCTGTTTTACCCGCTGCCACATGATCAACCTAACGAGAGGCCAGGCCAATATAGTTGCAGCCGCATACAACCTGATCATTGTTTCACACCACCGGTCAACTCTCTTAGGTCAATTCCAGCTGATCCAACGCAGTCATGCACAGGACCCAACTTGAACCGCAGATCCAATAACCCAAAACACTCTCTCATATCATTTGCTACCCTCAGAAAACTGCAAACTATAAAGCCGACTATATAGACCCCTGAGGCCTATTAGATGCTCATGAGAGCCCGATTCAACAACCCGTCCGCCATCCAAAACATAAATTTGATCCGCACTCCGAACTGTCGCGAGCCTGTGGGCTATCACAAGCGTTGTACGACCCTTCTTCAAGACCGAGAGTGCGTCCTGAAACTCTCTCTCCGACTCGGCGTCTAATGATGCTGTTGCCTCATCTAGCAAAAGGATAGGAGCATTCTTCAGGAGAGCTCTGGCAATAGCAATTCTTTGGCGTTCGCCTCCAGATAGCTTGGCACCACGTTCGCCGACAAAAGTGTCATAACCACGAGACAGCCTTCCTATAAAATCATCGGCAGCCGCGAGTTTAGCAGCCTCAACAATTTCTTCGTCAGTGGCACCCGAACGACCATATGCAATATTTGCCTTTATGGTATCATCAAATAATACTACATCTTGGCTAACTAGAGCTATTGACTCTCTCAGTGAGCCAATACTCACTGTCTTAATTGCCTGTGAACCAATGAAAACTGCACCCTCATCAACGTCGTAGAACCGAGGAATTAGATTTAGGATAGTGGACTTCCCAGCCCCTGATGGACCCACTAAGGCCGCCGTCTGACCGGCCTCTACTTGTAAAGAAATGCCATGAAGCGCTCTAACACCCGGTGTATAGCCAAACTTTACCTTGTCAAACTTCACAGGTCCATCTGGCGCTAGTAAGGGGCCTGCCCCATCTACCTCCAAAATTTTTGGAGCCTCATCTAAAACAGAAAACACCCTTTGGGCCGCTGCCAAGCCCTCTTGCAATGTGGCATTTAAGTTGGCGATACTCCGTATCGGCCTATACGCCAGTAATAAGGCAGTAAATAATGCAAAGAAGGCTCCAGGATCTGTAATCCCATCTATAACCTGGCTCCCACCATACCAAATTACCACCGCGATTGCCACACCGCCCAAAATTTCCATCAACGGCGTGGTTAATGCTCTCGTCCGAGTGGCCCGCATATACAAACTGAAAAGCCCATTAATTACTTTCTCTGCGCGCCGGACTTCACGCTGTTCCATGCTATACGCCTTCACGTGTCTAACTCCCTGGACGGTCTCGGATACCAGATTCGTTAGCACACCAATCTCACCCTGCGTTATAGAGACCACACTTCTCATGCGCTTGCCGAGGACACTAATGGGCCAAGCCGCGAGCGGAAACACGAAAAAAACAACCAAGGCCAAACGCCAATTTTCATAAAACATAAGCATGACTAAAAACACCACAGTTAGCAGATCCTTTACCAGACTAGTAAGAGTGCTCGAAGTCGCCTGACGTATGAGATACGAGTCACTCGTGAGGTTAGCTATGAGCTTTCCCGTTTGAGTCCTGCGGAAAAACGCAAGATCCAAATTCAGAATATGAGAGAAGGTTTTAATTTGTAGATCCGCAACTATGCGAAGGCCTACCCAATTCATAAGGACCGCTTGGCAGAAGTTAGCACCACCACCAATGACCATGATTAGCATTATCGCTAGCGGGACCAACAATAACATGGTCTCATCTTTGTTGATAAAAATATCGCGAACAACAGGCTCCATCAACCACGCCAATAACGGTTGAGACGCGGCAGCAATGACCATAGACAGCATCGCACACGCTAGCTTGATCTTGTGAGGCAAAAGATAACCGCGCACCAGACGAAGAACCAACTCACCTGTATCTAGATGGGCCGTCTCTGGCTGTATTTTTTTTGCAGCCTCATCACCCTTCGTTATTTTATTAAACACTGCGTTTCCATCTAAATTGGAATAAAAGCAAAATCAAATCTCAAACCCCATTGTACCCCCACTCTTTAATTGGTTCGTAATTTGGGTATATATACGCCATTCACGAAACTACCAAATACACTGCCGAGCAAAATATGCTTGATGGGACGACCGGATTTATCAACCTCCAAGTGTCTCTCAGCCACATATGTTGTATGAATTTCATCATTAACCATTACATGATACCAAGGCTTATCTTTGGGCGGCTTGCTCCTTGCAACTTGCACATACCAATCCTGGGTTCCAGAAAAACAAGGGTCCACATCAAAAATTACCCCTCGGTAATCAAAAAGTACATGGCGCACCACTTGACCAATAATAAAGTGACCTTCAGTTGACTCCATTAGATGCCCTAGTCACCTCAAATGATACAAAAACACCCACCAAGCATTCAGTCTATTCTACCCTCAACTTTTCTACTTTAACCCATCCTTGTCTATTCACGCTTATGCCAAAACGCTGAGCTATGTCATCATATCATAATAAAATCCAATTGCAGGTATAGGTAGCATTTGGGCCATAAAATCAACTACTAAGGGCGCCGGTCTGTATCTTTTGATGCAGCCGATGCGATCAATTTTAACCATTCGTGTAGGAAAGAGTAAAACCAT
>PBWV01000011.1 GCA_002728255.1 Rhodospirillaceae bacterium
AAAGGCAAGTCACCTACCTGAAACTTGAATTGTTCATGTGGCCATGCAAACTCTTCTTCGCTGGCATTGGCCGGTGTAAACGAAAACATCCCAAACTTTGCAAGAGCTGCAAGAGATGCAGCCTTTGCGCTGACTTCCATAAAGTCTCTTCTATTCATAAAATCCTCCCTAAAACGTATTGGCGTGTGTGCAAGTTGTCCTTGCTACTGTTGTAACGGTATAAATATCACAATTAGTACTCTAACACGTCTTCGAAGAAATTATTTTTCATAAAATAACCAAAAAAGGTTATGAATGATCCAGAACTTTTTCTATTAGAGTAAAATTAGTTCGTGTAGGCGCTTTTGGCATTGCTACCAAACTCCAATAGAGCAAAGGGCCTAGATCCTGGTTAGCTTAAGGTGGGTTAATTTTTGGTTGGGACTTCTATAGGCCCAGCACCATTTTGGATATGATATTCTTTTGAACTTCGTTTGAACCAGAGTAAATGGAGGACTTCCTCCAATTAAAGTAGTCAGGGGCTAGATGGGCACCATATTCCGGGCCCACAGGCGTTTCGTTCCAGCCAGGTTCTGCTGATTCTGGTAGAAAGGGATTGGCATAGTAGCCAATAGCTTCGAGCATCAATTCGCTGATTTTTTGCTGCATTTCGCTCCCACGGATCTTCAGCAAGTTCACTTCTGTTCCAGGGGTTTCCCCTAAGTTTGCTGCCGACACTGCCCGTAATTCCGTGTATTCAAGCGCCATCAAATCAATCTCCGCCTTGGAAATCTTATCACGGAATGTTGGTTCTTCAATAAGCTTGCCACCACTGGATTGTTCGCCTCGGGCTATTTCTTTCAGCCTTTGAAGTTGGCGTTTTTGTGCTCCAATAGCTGCAACCGAAGCGCGTTCGTGTTTTAGTAAAAATTTAGCGTAGGTCCATCCCTTGTTTTCTTCCCCAACCAGGTTGGTGGCAGGCACCCGTACATCTGTAAAAAACACCTGATTGATCTCATGGCCTCCATCCAGGGTAATGAGAGGTCGCACTTCAATTCCCGGGTCGTGCATATTAATAAGAAGAAATGAAATGCCTTCCTGCTTTTTGACATCCGTATCGGTCCGAACCAGGCAAAAAATCATATCCGCCCAGTGCGCACTGGTGGTCCAGATTTTGGAACCGTTCACTACATAATCATCGCCGTCACGAACGGCTCTTGTTTTGAGGGAGGCAAGGTCAGAGCCAGAGCTGGGTTCGGAGTACCCTTGGCACCACATATCTTCGCCCGACAGAATTCGCGGCAGGAAATACTCTTTTTGCTCTGCACTGCCAAACTCCATTATCACTGGCCCGACCATCGTGGGGCCGAATGGAAGTATACGTGGTACACCAGCCAGTCCTAATTCCTCTTCAAAAATATGTCTTTGGAGGGGGGACCAACCAAGGCCGCCATGTTCAACTGGCCAATGAGGTGCCACCCAACCTTTTTTGTGCAGCGTCTTGTGCCATTCTATGTATTCGTCACGAGTAAGGTTAGAATAGGAAGGTTCGGACCCGCTCAATTGTCGCAACTTTAATTTTTCTTGCACCCTGGGAGGAACGCTATCGCGAAGAAAAGAGGTAATTTCCTCGCGAAAGGCGGCTGCTTCCGTGCCAAAATCGATATTCATACGTTCCTCCTAGCAGCTAGCCGGTTAGCTTTTTCTATCTTATTCTGCCGCGATTGCGGAAGCAGGGGCGTCTACGATGCGAGTTTTAAAGTTAGCGGGGGCAACAATCTCAAGGACTTCGTAGTCCTTCGAATAAGATATTTCCCTATGTGCAATTCCTGGGCGTTGGTTTATGCAGTCACCCTTTTCCATGCGACGGATTCCTTCGTCTTCGTATTCAAACTCAGCCCACCCATTTAATACCAATACAAATTGGAATGTGCAGTCATGCACATGCCACTGTTGCACCTCGTCTGCCATTTCCTTGCCATTAGCTCTAATTATATGTGCAATGTAATCTCCTTTAGTGGCCTCTTCGATGCCGAGATCATTGTACTCAAAGATTTCGCGTAATCCCGGAGTCCATGTAGCCTTTGACCCTTTTTTAATGGAAAAATCCCAATTGTCAGTCATTTGTCCCTCGCTCTTATTATGTGGCAGCCGGTTGGGGCGATATCCCAATGCCAGCGTCTGTGTTGGAAATTATCCTAGAATTCTGCCTACCTTTAGCATGTTCCGCAAGGCCCTGAGGAAATTCCTTTAGTGGAGCTTGGGGGAACCTTTATTTTAGGGTTAGCCTGGCGACGGCTTTCTCATTCAAATCAATCCCAAATCCGGGTTTATCGGATAGCTGCATTTGTCCATCTTTGGGAAGCACAGACTCCCCATATAATTCACCGACTTCGTCTAGAGCTCCAGAAAATTCCAAGGAAAATTCATGTGGCCGGGTGGCCGTTTGGACTGTGGCAAATGTATGTAGTGAGGCAATGGAGTTTATGCCAGCTTGCGGGCTATGAGGCATTATTGGTTTGTCGAGGCTGACAGCCATCTCATAGACTCGTTTTATCTCGGATGGTCCCCCAACATTAAGAATGTCCGGCTGGAGTATGTCGGGGTTCCCAAGTAAAACAAGTTGGTGAAACCACCATCGAAATGAATCTTGTTCCCCGGCAGATACGGCAACGTCTAATGCGTCGGACACCTGTCGGAGACCAGGTAAATCGTAGTGGGGTAGGGGTTCTTCAAAATGATCGATCCCCAGCTCTTCAAATTTTCTGCCTTGTTGAATAGCAGTACTTACGGAATAACCGTTGTTTGCGTCAAAGCCAAGGTAATGTCCTTCCGACAGAAACTCTCGGGCCAATTTGAACATTTCATAGTCTTTTGNGGGNTTTATATCTTGTCGCCAACCNCTCCAATCCATACGAATTTTGAACGCGCGAAAGCCCATATCCCATCCGGCCTCAACTTTNNCNAGCATTTCTGCAGGTTCCAGTTTCCATCCGGACCCAACACTCCAATAGAGAGGGATGGAGGTTCGGGCGGCGCCTCCCATCAGCTTGTACACGGGTAGGCCGGTTTCTTTTCCTAAAATATCCCACAGAGCTATATCGATAATGCCAACCACAAACCCAGGAAGGCGGGAGAACTGCTCCCCTCTTCCTAGGGCAAGAGCCTCCCAATGCCGATCAATTTGGAGTGGGTCCTCTCCAACTAAAATAGGCTTAATTAGGGAATCGAGGTACGCATCGAATACAGTTAGGTTTACGCCGCTGAACTCCCTCCCAAAGCTGGGNCCCTCTGCCCAGCCCTCANTGCCTGANTCGGTTAGCACACGGACGAGAGATTTTCCGATACTTANGTTTGTGGTGGTGATGTCAGTAATTTTCATCTTTTAGTNATTCCTGTTCGTCTTCTGGATAACGCCATGGTTTNTCGGGTTGTTCTGCTTCCGTATCTACCGTCCATTGAGGCAGNGCAAAGTCATCTGTGATATTGTTGAAAAGCATTTTTACTCTTGTGCCGATGCCCACCTGTCGAATGATCTCGGGAGGAGCAAAATCCCCGCTAGTGGTCACTAAATTTCCTCCGATCCGCAAAGCTTCATGTTCTGTTGGCTGTCCCTTCTGGGTATCCAGGTCGACTACTAATGTCATGTACGGAACTTTAGTTTTAAATGCTGGCTGGATNGGGTGGTGAATTTCTCCATAGGAGTGGATNGTTCCCTTTCCTTCAACGAGTGCCCATTCATATTCCCGNTCTCCAGTCCAGGGACAAGCNGTTGTTGGTGGGTACCGTAACAAGCCGCTTTCACTCCCTCTTTGNAAGCGGAATTCTNCCTTCGCACAGAAGCCAAAAAATTCCCGGTTTTCCCTGTCGACGTCTTCAACTGTGAGCATCATGCCCATGTACTCAACTTGTATAGGCATTNNGCNTCTCCTTATCGTNTATCTTTTGCCATAATCATGGCAGATCCAGTGCCGGGGTGGGCCCAACCCAGGTTTGCAGTTAATTCTACGTTCCTTACTTGCCTGCATCCGCCTTCGGCATATGTATAGGTGTGTTGTTTTTTTCCATTCTGATCAGTGGGGCACGAATCATCTACGTCGTGCCGGAGTTGGCGTGTGTTTTCAATTACCATGTTCATTCCGTGTGTATATCCTTCACAGAGATGGCCGCCCGAGGTGTTGTTGGGTCTTGATCCACCTAGTTCTATAGCTCCCGAGGACACGTACGCTCCTCCTTCTCCTTTTTTACAGAAGCCGTAGTCTTCCAGTTGTAACATTGTGGTGAAGGTAAAGGCGTCGTACGAACCCGTCACATCTATATCTTCAGGGCCAACTCCCGCATTTCGAAAGAGAATATTTTTTGCATAGTGTCCTGCTACGGTCGAAATAGGACCTGTTTGGTAGTGCAGATGAATATCNCCNCGAGGTTTNGAGCATCTTCCCACTACAGATTGGATTACCGCGGGGGGATGCGGGCAGTCGCGCGCCCGGTCCAGACGGGTGACAATTATGCAGGTCGCATTATCGGTTTCCACACAACAGTCTAATAAATGGAGAGGTTTGCAAATTATCCGTGACTGGACAACGTCTTCAACGGTGTAACGTTTCTTGTAATATGCCTTTGGGTTGTTGGATGCATGCTTTGAATGAGCAACTTTGACTGCTGCNACCTGCTCCGGGGTGGTNCCGTAATCGTACATATGGCGCAAAAAAGTGGGAGCAAACATTTGTCCGGCGCTCTGCCAGCCGTAGGCGCGATGGTGAATTTGGTCACCTATTATCGGAGTAGCGGAACGTGCCCCTGTTCCCCCAATTCGGACTTGGCTATAACCNTTCATGGCNNGGAATATAGCAACGGTATTGCACATGCCTGCTTCTATCACACCTATGGCTATGCCTATGAGAGCTTCAGTTGAGGANCCNCCGCCATGTACGTCCATATAGAAATTTAGTCGTATTNCGAGGTCATTGGCTATCAAAGGCGANAATGTNGAGTCATTCCCTGANTAACTTAACATGCCATCGATATCTGTCGCCTTCATTCCCGCATCCTTCATGGCATTTCCAACTGCCCAAGTTGCCAGATTGCGAGTAGATTCTTCCGAACCCCTGCGGTAGCTGGTTTCTCCGATNCCACAAATGGCATACTTGCCNCGCAANAATTTNTTTGTAGAGGCATCAGTTTCGGTGCTTGCCGGCATAATATTTCTTCCTAGTNTTTTGCGCATTNAGGCGTACGGTATTTGACTTTAGTTTGGGCTTTGTTGCAATACANACGNAGCCCTACTACCATGAGGGTAATGCTAACCGAGTGTTGATATTCTATATCTGAGAGGGCAACTGTAATGGTTGGGGTTGCTGTATGATGAGTGCCAGAAGATTGCTATTTAGTCAGGCTGCATTATTGGTCGGGCTAGTTTTTTTTGGTACGTGCTCCGTCGCGCAGGAAGACTTGCAGGAAGATGTNTTAAATAACTTTGTGTATGGCGATGATGTTAGAGCTGTTGAGCGGCTAAAACGNACGGTAGAGAACGATTGTTTCCAGGACATCAAATGTGCGTTCGAGGAAGTGTGGTCCTTTATCGATGTTACGGGGGACGGCTACTTATCGTTAGCGGAAATTTCGAGATTTCAGAGAGTCATCATTAAGTATTGGGTGGTAGAGCAAGAGCAACTGGAGGTAAACGTAGAGGATGTAGCTGGAGTAAACCTCGCNTCCATATTGTTATTACCGATAACNGCGTCCTCAATCCTACATAGTTTTGACTACGACGACGATGGGCTCCTCTCTCCGGAAGAAGTTCTCGGCGACTCGGAATTTGCGAAACTAGTTGGTGTAGATGCTGAGAGTTTTGCCGCAGGAATTGATTTTGAAGGGCTTGGTGAGAAATTACGAAATTCTCTCCAGCTGCTGCCCCTGCTGCTTCAATAGAAGATTTAAGTTAATCCTGTTAGGAACTGGGAGATGAGGAACAGATTTTATTCCGCAGCGTGTATTGGTGTGGGTAAGTTAGTTGATTCTGTTGGGGCTTCGTTAGNATTTGTTCCGGGGCCCCCGGAAAGCTGAAGCCCTTTATATCCCGTATCAGCTACCTCGGTTATGGTGGCAATATACTTTGGGGTTCCGCCATTGTAGACAAAATATCTCGTTTTCCCATGCTCGTGGCCATCCACGTTGGAATTNTAACCNGTAAACCAACCTTTGGCTTTCCGCATTAACATCTTCGAATACATTTTCGTTACGTGCGAGGTCCATCTNTCTTCCGCTTCTGGAGTGGCGTCCGCTCGTGTAANGTTTCTNTCCCACATGTATTCAAGCAACTCCGTGCACCAGTTGACGCCCGTTTCAATGCCTCTCGGGTAATTAGTGGAAGCTGAGCCGCTCTGTGGTCCCGTCGGCATTAACAAATTGGGAAATCCGTGGACAAACATCCCTAGGAAGGTAGAGGGNCCNTCCTTCCATTTGTTACCTAGTGTCTGNCCATCNATTCCCNGTATATCGATGGCATCAAAGGAGCCAGTNATGGCGTCAAACCCGGTGGCNTACACAATGATATCAAATTCAAAGCTTTCNTCAGTGGTGGATAGGCCGGATTTTGTNATCTCTGTTATGGGATTATNACTAATATCCACCAAACGGACATTTGATCTATTGTAGGCTTCAAAATAGTTAGTCTCGAGGGGAACCCTCTGCACTCCAAACCCGTGGTCTTTGGGAATTAATGTCTCAGCCGTNTCTGGGTCGTGTACTCGTCTACGAATTCGCTCGGCGATNTACTCTGAAAGTTCNGCGTTAGGTTTCTCGTCCATAAAAATTTCAACAAAATTTTGTAGCCAAATGCCAAAGCCAGGTTCATCGTATAATTTATCCCATAAGGCTACGCGTTCTTCACGGGATACATCATAAAATCCACGTCGATCGGGTTCATGTATGAACCCACCCGGTGTTCGTGCGCAGGTAGCAAAGATTTCATTATAGCGTGATCGTATTTCCGCCATTTCTTTTTTCGAAATAGGGCTATTATTGAGTGGTGCGCTCCAATTAGGTCGTCGCTGAAATACGGTTAATTCTCCAACTTTATCGGCAATTTCTCCGATGACTTGTATTCCAGTGGCGCCAGTTCCAATAACTGCGACTTTCTTATTCCTCAATGGCACAGGTTTATGTGGCCAGTAGTAGGTATGAAAAGACTGGCCCTCAAATAGTTCCATTCCCTTATAGCGGGGAAGGGTGGGGGCAGATAAGAGTCCAAGTGCCATTATCAAAAATCGACACCTTAGTTCTCGGCCATCCTGCAAAGTAAGTGTCCACGTATCGGTGGCCTCCTCGAAACTTGCCAATTCAACTTTGCAGTTGAATTGCATATGTTGCCGAAGGCAAAATTTATCTGCTACGTGGTTAAGGTATTTTAAATTTTCTGGCTGGCCGGA